>NZ_JBMFLX010000002.1:0-91347 GCF_049970975.1 Infirmifilum sp.
ACGGCGGAGGTCCCGGGTTCGAATCCCGGCCGGTCCACTCTCTATATTTTTGGGGGTTCTAGCATGTCTTCTATGCTTCCTATTCCTCGAGAAGGCCTTCGATCCTGCTTTGGAGTTCTTCCAGCTCCCTGAGCATTGCATCGATGCCGTTAAGTGCCTTCCTTTGGCCTGGGACGATGCTCGCGTAAGCCCTGAGGGTGGCGATGCGCGTGCAAGAACTTCGGCCTAGAGATAAACGCGGGCATCAATGCATGCTTGGACATTGACCACAAGACAGGATGCAACGTCTCAGCGCCGGCTAAAAACGAAGCCTTTGTACCGACGCATCAAGGAGTCATATCACTTGCCGAGAAAAAAGGCAGGATACGAGCACCAGGATCCAGAGAATAACCCCCTGGAATGGTAACCCGGAAGCCGCCCCACGCGGTCGGCGGTGGTCCGCTCTTACCGATTGTTATTACTTCCACGTCTTTCCAGCAAAAGGTTTTTCTATCCATTATGCCAAGCCATGGGTAGGCGGTAAACAATGGCCGTACGCACTTTCGAGGTTACAGGGGAGATGAAGCTTCGGCTTGGCGAGCGTCGCAAGTTCCGAATATATCTCAGGGGGTTGGGAGAAAAAGACGTATTGGAGAAACTCTACAGCCTGTTGGGGAGTCGCCACAAGGTTACCCGTAACCACGTCAAGATCACGGGTATAAGGGAAGTAAGCCCTGACGACGTCGAAGACGTCTATGTGAAGGCGCTAGCGGCTACGGATAGGGTTGTCTTGTACGCCTAAGTTTTGATCTGCCAAAGAATATTTATTCTAGGCTTTTGTTCAAGCCCTTGATGTCGTCACAGCAGTCGAGGGAGAGAATAGCCCAAGAATACACCGTGCTGAGCCAGTTGGCCGAGGAGCTACAAAAAGAGATCACACTGGCGCAAAACCTGTTGCAGGAGGTCGACGCTACTGTAATAACTCTAAAGAACATAAGCTCCCTGGGAGAGTCAAAAGAGATACTTATACCCATCTCGTCGGGAGTCTACGCGAAGGCTTTGATCAATAGACAGGAAAAGTTCCTTGTTGCCATCGGCTCCAACATCCTCGTTGAGAAGGATTTAAACGAGACGCTGCAGTTTCTTGAGCAGAGGAGGGGCGAGCTGCAAAAAATCATCGAGAGAAGAGTAGACGAGCTAAACAATGTCCTTGGAAGGCTACAGCAGCTACAGGCTTCACTAAGGTAGAATTGATGTCCGCTAGAAAGCTCTCCAAGATTTTTAGAGAGTTCGTTGACACGCTGGCCTTCAAAGAGCTCACGCCTGAGAGGTTTGACGAGGCAGCTTCAAAGCTTTTCATAGAGCTGGTGCAGAGCGATGTAGCGGTAGAGGTGGCTGAGGGGATAATAGGGGATCTTAGGAGTAAGGTCGTGGGTCAGAGGATTCAAAGGGGGAGGAGCGTAAAAGAGTTTCTAGAATCCGAGCTTCGTGCAACTCTTCAAGAGGTTTTTGAGAGGGCAGGCTGGATAGACCTTGAGAAGTTAGCCATGGAGCAGGCCAGGCAAAAAGGAGTTTTCAAGGTCATCTTTTTAGGCCCAAACGGCCACGGGAAGACAACCACTATTGGAAAGCTCTCCTATCGATTCTCGAAGAAGGGGCTAAGGGTATTGATAGCCGCAGCCGATACTTTCAGAGCCGGTGCGATAGAGCAGGTTTCACAGATAGCTAGCCTCGCCGGTGCCGGCGTCTTCAGCATGGGGTATGGTGCCGACCCGGCAGCCGTCGCGTATGAGGCTGTTGAGAGGGCTAGAAGGGGAGGTTACAACGTGGTCATGATAGATACCGCTGGGAGGATGCATACAAAGAAAAACCTAATGGATGAGATGAAGAAGATCATAAGGGTGGTGGAGCCAGACTTCAAAATATTCGTTGGGGACGCGTTGACAGGTAATGACGCGGTTGAGATGGCCCGCTCTTTCCACTCGGAGGTGGGAATAGATGGAAGCATAGTATCGAAGTTTGACGCGGACGTGAAGGGTGGAGTTGTTGTCTCGCTAGTCTACGTGACTGGGAGGCCTGTGCTGTACGTGGGTACAGGGCAGCGTCTCGAAGACCTAGAGCCTTTCGATTACAAGAGCTTTATAGACTCACTTCTATCCTTCTAGCGGCCGGCTTTTAGACAGTTAAAAATTTATTATTGTAGAGGAAGATTAAATGTGCACAAACGCGACTTTCTTACGCTTAGGGACTATACCCCTGAGGAGATAAGGCTTCTCATAGATGACGCAATACTCTTGAAGAGGCTAAGACAGCACGGGAAGACAGTTCTGCCATACCTTACAGGCCTTAACATCGCTATGATTTTCGAGAAACCGTCTACGAGAACAAGAGCCTCGTTCACGGTGGCTATCGAGGAGCTAGGCGCGTTCCCAATCTCCTATTCTGCCCAGGAGCTACAGCTATCCAGGGGGGAGCCTGTTAAGGATCTAGGTAGGGTGCTGTCACGCTACCACCACGCTCTCGCGGCTAGAGTTTTCCGGCACTCTGACCTCGTTGAGCTAGCCAAATTCTCGAGCGTGCCGGTTATTAATCTTTTAAGCGACCAGTACCATCCTCTGCAAGCCCTAGCGGACTACATGACGATCATGGAGAAGAAGGGCAGAATTGAAGGTGTAAAGATAGCCTTTGTAGGCGACGGCCGCGACAACGTTTTCAACTCGCTTGCGATAGCAGGCGTTAAGCTCGGGGCTAAGGTCAGGGTAGCCGCTCCGAGGCAGTACGGGCCTGACCCGGGGGTGCTTGGGGAAGAGATTTACAGGAGGATTGAGGTATACGAGGATCCCTTCGAGGCGGTAAGGGATGTCGACGTGATTTATACGGATGTTTTCGTGAGCATGGGCCAAGAGAAGGAGCGTGAGGAGAGAATTAAAACATTTTTGCCGAGGTATCAAGTTAATGCGGAGCTCTTAAAGAGGGTTGGCAGGGACGACTACATAGTCATGCATTGTCTCCCGGCACACAGGGGGGAGGAGATAACAGACGATGTGATAGAGAGTCCTCAAAGCGTTGTGTTTGACGAGGCTGAGAACAGGCTCCACACCTCGAAGGCTGTTCTGCTCTACCTGCTTAATCCGCACTGGAGGCAGAGAATTTGAAGTTCCGTGACCTATTTTCTCAAAATTATTCATCCTCGTTTCCTCCCGCTGCTCCGAGGCGACCCTGGAACTCGCCTTCTACGTTGACTCTTGCTCCACCTCTTCTTTTAACATAGGCTTCCACGTAAAAGTTTCCGAAAGCCTGTAGAGCTACTCTACCGGCGAGAGCTTGGAGAAGATCGCAGTCCCTAATAGTAGCGGCGCGAAGACTGGTACCCCTATACACCTGGCCAACCTCGCTATTGGTAGTCGTGTACAGGGGGTAGGCTGTACGGGCTTCAGCCTCCAGTGCTAGTCCTGTTAGATTTGCTTTAAGGAGCTCTTCAAGGAAGTAGCATGCCAGGTCGTCTGCCGTGAAGGGGAGCACGTACAAGCTGTCACTTGGATATTGGCCAAGGTTTGAGACAACGTTGAGTTTTACGTCTGTGTAGTTTTTAGGCTTCAACCGTATTAGTCTAGTGGAAGCTATAATCGGGGATCGTGACACTCTTTCCTCTATCTCGCGCGGGATCGACTCACCGATATGTAGATGGTGGATCCTCACGTTGTACTCCTTCTCTATGTCGAGAAGAAGGTCTAGCAATAGGAGTGACTGGAGATTCTCCAGTGTCACGGCGACGAGTACGTCATCTGTCCTAGGGCTGAAAGCCCTCAAGGATCGCGTAAACCTTTTCTTCATCACGGTGTTCATGTTATACTTAGCTGGTGCTCTTGGTTAAAAAAACAGTCATCGAGGTTGATGGCTGCAGTGGAGTAGACATTACGGAGACCTTGAGCAGTCTGAAGGACTTTACCCAGAGCATTCAAATCGAGACACCCCAAGGTCTCTCCAGGGTTGAGGTACGCGTGAAGAGGATTGAGAGGAGTGGCGAGTGTTGGTATTTGAAAATCGGGTTAAGGAAGCGTGACGGGTGGCTTTGGGGCGAGGATTTCTCAGTATGCGTTGAAGAGGCTGGGCCCCTCTTCAGGATTAACATTGAGAGAATAAAGGGGGTTGGACGTGTGCACGCTGACGTCTTCGGGTTGTGGATTGTCGAGTTGCTGAAGAAAAAATGTGCTGCGGTCTCCCCAGTAATAGTGTCACGTCTCTAGCTTTCCTGATCCTATTCTGGTATCCTGGCACGCTTGAACATCCAGTCCGGCTTGCCTAAGGGACGTGTAGCATCGATTCCCATCTTTGATGTCATGAGGCTCTTCTGGTCAGCTGAGGGGTCTAGGCTACTCCCCCTAACCCCCCTCAATATTATTACGTCTTCGTCCGGCTGCATCCTTGTAGCTATAGCCCATTCGACTTCTCGGGGGTTGTCGGGATTCACGTCGCCGTCAACTACTACGACTAGCTTGAGCGAGGGGTGTGCTGCGAAGGCGGCCAAGATAGCGTTTTTAGCATCCCCGTCCACGTTTTTGTCGATGCTGACAACCGCGTAAAGCCACCCGCCCCCGGAAACCGGGAGTCTGACCCTATGGACTCTAGGGACAACCTTACTGACAGACTCCCATATGGTTACCTCCCGCGGGAACCCCATAAGTAATATGTGTTCTTCTCCTGAGGGCAGAATCGAGTAAAACAATGGGCTTGGACGTGCAAGAATCTCGTGTACTTTGAAGACAGGCTCCTCACGCACCTCATCATACGTGCCTAGTATATCCACGAAGGGCCCTTCCTTAGCCCTCCTATCAAGGAGGAACTCTCCTAGGATCACGTATTCGCTTGGAACCGGTAGGGGGACTCCTTCGAGTAGGTCTACTGTGGCGGCTAGACTACCCCCTGCCAGGCTGTTCGCCACTTCGGCCTCGTATACCCCGTAGGGGGGACTTGATGCGGCGGTCAGGTAGAAGATTGGGGGAGCGCCTATAAGTATGGCGGCCCTTAATGGGCACCTCTTCTTCTCGGCTTTCGTAAACATGTGGTAGAGGTGTCTAGGGACAAGTCTGACGGCTAAGTGGTTCTCGTCGAGCAGCATAGCCCTATGAATACTAGCATTGATAGCGTTTCCGTCGCACTCCTTGGCCACAAAGATTCCAGCCGTTATGTAGTGGCCCCCGTCGAGCTCGAAGAACTTTGGGATGGGTAGTTTGTAAAGGTCATCTCCCAGCGAGGCCATCGAGGGGGTTTCCAGTAGCTCGATCTTCCTCGGAGATGCCAGGGCCCTAGACATCTGCAAATAAGCCTCAGCGTCGCTAGACACGTTTAAAGCCAAATACAGGGCCTCCCGTGAGGCAAGCAGATTCGAGACTATAGGTCCTTTCTCGGAGTTGACCAGGATGGGACTAGGCTGAGCCTCCTGAATAAACCTGGCGACCTGGAACTCTAGCTTTAGCATCGAAGAAGGCGATACAAGCCTTTTCCTCGATGAGAGCTCTTTCAGGAAAAGCCTCAAATCTAGCTCGGGTCTTCCTCCCCCAGTATTAGACATCAGGACTGCGCCTCAGCCTTCTGGACCACCTTTATGTCCTCAGCGCTGATGGTTACAGGCAACACGTAGACGGCCTCGGCTAACTCCACCTTGACCTCGTTCCTGGTGGGGTCGACGCTGACTATCTTACCCCTCATCCCCGCAAACGGGCCCCTTATAATCTCTATGATGTCCCCGACTTTCACGCTTTCGACTATGGGCTTCGGCTTGATCAAGGCCTCCATCTCCTGATAGCTTATAGCCCCTCTGACAGCTCCTCGTACATGCTTCATCCCCATTACGAGCCTCTGGGCCTCGTACAGGGCATCACACTCTATAAACACGAGGCCCCTAACCCCCGGCACGACGACGATAGAGTATACCCTGTAGCCACCGCCTTTCGCACGGTTATACAACAGCTGGGCCACGTTGTACTCCTGGCCCACAGTGACGCGGAAGGCATAGAAACGCGTGCCCTTCGAGCTCTTCTCCCCCACTTGCATACACCCTAAAGCTTGCTTCTACCCCTAAGGTACATTGTGACGAGTACGAGAACCAGGGCTACGAGCACACCCCCCACAACCATGTACTCGCGGGGGATAGCCGTGAAGCTTGCAAACTCGAGCATGCTTCCTACAAGCTGGAACGCAAAGCCTATGCTCCCCAGAAGCCCCAAGCCAAGCAGGACTGTTTTGAGTGTAAGCATGTACTCCTCTTTCGTCGGCTTAGTAGCAAGCTTCAACACTTTAACCCAGTCTTCGAAGGTCTCTCTGAGGCCCACAACATTACACCCTGTACCTCATCAACCCTCGATCATAAAAAACTTTGCCGCCGACCGCGTGGGACGGGTCTGAAACACGCAATAATAGGAATATTCCTTAAAGTAAAGTATATAAAGGTCTGATATACAACACTAAAATGCTGCCGTGGACCCCGGCGGCTCGCCTGGATCACGGGGGAGGCAACCTCCCCCAATGAAAAGGCGGCCTCCGTCCACGGCAACACAGTGCTTCCCCGAGAAAACTGGGGCACAAGAACGTGCTCCTGCACTCTCGGGGAAAAGAAAGTGAGGCGCGGTGCGCAGGCTCATAAATGGTGCTCCGCCCGCTCGCGGCCAGACTCCGGTTGATCCTGCCGGACCCGACTGCTATCAGGGTGGGGCTAACCCATGGAAGTCTAGGAGCCGGGGCTACGGCCGGCTCCGGCGGACGGCTCAGTAGCACGTGGCTAACCTACCCTCGGGAGGGGGATAACCCCGGGAAACTGGGGCTAATCCCCCATAGGCGCAGACTCCTGGAATGGGTCCGCGCCGAAAAGGCTGCAACGCCATGCCCGTTGCAGCCGCCCGAGGATGGGGCTGCGCCCCATCAGGTAGTTGGCGGGGTAACGGCCCGCCAAGCCGATAACGGGTGGGGGCCGTGAGAGCGGGAGCCCCGAGATGGGCACTGAGACAAGGGCCCAGGCCCTACGGGGCGCACCAGGGGCGAAACTTCCGCAATGCGGGAAACCGTGACGGAGCCACCCTGAGTGCCACCCGATGAGGGTGGCTTTTGCCCGGTCTAAAAAGCCGGGCGAATAAGCGGGGGGCAAGCCTGGTGTCAGCCGCCGCGGTAATACCAGCCCCGCGAGTGGTCGGGACGATTATTGGGCCTAAAGCGTCCGTAGCCGGCCCGGCAAGTCCCCCTTTAAAGCCCACGGCTCAACCGTGGGAGCGGGGGGATACTGTCGGGCTAGGGGGCGGGAGAGGCCGGGGGTACTCCTGGGGTAGGGGCGAAATCCTATAATCCCAGGAGGACCACCAGTGGCGAAGGCGCCCGGCTGGAACGCGCCCGACGGTGAGGGACGAAAGCTGGGGGAGCAAAGGGGATTAGATACCCCCGTAGTCCCAGCTGTAAACGATGCGGGCTAGGTGTTGGGTGGGCCTCGAGCCCGCCCAGTGTCGTAGGGAAGCCGTTAAGCCCGCCGCCTGGGGAGTACGGCCGCAAGGCTGAAACTTAAAGGAATTGGCGGGGGAGCACCACAAGGGGTGAAGCTTGCGGTTTAATTGGAGTCAACGCCGGAAACCTCACCGGGGGCGACAGCAGGATGAAGGCCAGGCTAACGACCTTGCCAGACGAGCTGAGAGGAGGTGCATGGCCGTCGCCGGCTCGTGCCGTGAGGTGTCCTGTTAAGTCAGGGAACGAGCGAGACCCCCGCCCCTAGTTGCAACCCAGCCTTTCGGGGCTGGGGCACTCTAGGGGGACTGCCGGCGATAAGCCGGAGGAAGGTGGGGGCTACGGCAGGTCAGTATGCCCCGAAACCCCCGGGCTACACGCGAGCTGCAATGGCGGGGACAGCGGGCTCCGACCCCGAAAGGGGAAGGAAATCCCGTAAACCCCGCCTCAGTAGGAATCGAGGGCTGCAACTCGCCCTCGTGAACGTGGAATCCCTAGTAACCGCGTGTCACCAACGCGCGGTGAATACGTCCCTGCTCCTTGCACACACCGCCCGTCGCTCCACCCGAGGGAGGCCCAGGTGAGGCCTCTCGCCGAAAGGTGGGAGGTCGAATCTGGGCCTCCCAAGGGGGGAGAAGTCGTAACAAGGTGGCCGTAGGGGAACCTGCGGCCGGATCACCTCCTTTTTGATCCGGTCGGAAAGCCTGCGCACCGCGCCTCACGCCTACTCATAATGGATGCAACCCCGGAGGCCAGGCCTCCTGGGTGAAGGGCGCAAGCCCCCATGCGACGCCATGGGGGATGATGAGCGCCGCGCAGGAGTGTGCAGATCAGGCTTACACCAGTAGACAGCTCGAAGCCGTCCGGTGGATGGCTAGGCTCGGGCGCCGAGGAAGGCCGTGGCAAGCGGCGATACGCCTCGGGTAGCCGCATGCAGGCTTTGATCCGAGGATCGCCGAATGGGACCTCCTGTTACGGGCGAATAGCCCGTAACGCTCGGGAAACCCTCTCGGGGAGTACCGAGCGGGAACCCCCCCAACGGAAACATCTTAGTAGGGGGAGGAGAAGAAACCAACAGGGATCCCCTGAGTAGGGGCGACCGAAAGGGGGAGAGCCCAAACCGAACTCCTAGGCGATAAGCCTGGGCGGATGTGGTGTTGTAGGGCCCCGCGTCCTCCCGGCCTCGGGTAGCCGAAGTGGGCTGGAAGGCCCCGCCGCAGAGGGTGACAGCCCCGTAGGCGAAACCCGAGGGGGGAGATGGCGGGTGTCCCTGAGTACCACGGCTTGGTTTTGCTGTGGGAAGCTGGGGGGCACCGACCTCCAAGGCTAAATACGTCCCGAGACCGATAGCGAACTTAGTACCGTGAGGGAAAGCTGAAAAGCACCCCGGAAGGGGGGTGAAAAGAGCCTGAAACCGGACGGTTACAGGTGGCGTGGCCCGAAAGGGTCGATCCTCCCTAAAGGAACCCCGGGCGACCGGGTAGTACGAGGGGAGGGGACCGGGGTCACGCCTTACGTCTAGAAACACGGGCCGGGGAGTTCACGGCTGTGGCGAGCCTAAGGGGGTCAAGCCCCGAAGGCGCAGGGAAACCGACAAGCCCGTAGCCGGTCGCCAGACCGGTGTGGGGCGGGGTCTGAAAGGGCCCGGAGTCACAGCCGTGAGACCAGAAACCGAGCGATCTAGGCCGGGGCAGGGTGAAGCCCGGCGAAAGCCGGGTGGAGGCCCGAAGGGGTTCTGACGTGCAATTCGTTCCCATGACCTCGGCCTAGGGGCAAAAGACCAATCAAGCTCGGTGATAGCTGGTTCCCCCCAAAGCGGGTCCCAGCCCGGCCCGCCCGGAGGTGGCCAATCGGGTAGGGCACCGATTGGGGGTTTAGGGGCCGAAAGGCCCCGGCTCCCTTTCGAACCCCGAACCGATTGGCACCGTAGATGGGCGGAGACGGGTTCTGGCGGATAAGCCGCCAGGCCGAGAGGGGAACAACCCAGACCGGGGTTAAGGCCCCTAAGTGCCGGCTAAAGTGTCAAGCCAGAAGGGTGTCCCCCGCCTTAGACAGCGGGGCCGTAGGCTTAGAAGCAGCCATCGGCTAAGAAGTGCGTAACAGCTTACCCGCCGAGGCGGGGGGCCCCGAAGATTAGCGGGACTAAGCCGGCCGCCGAGACCCCGGGGCACCCCACACTGTGGGGTGATCCGGTAGGGGGGCGTCCGGGTGGACTAGAAGTCGGGCCGTGAGGTCCGATGGATCCGCTCGGAACGAAAATCCCGGCGGTAGTAAGAGCGCAAGAGGGGTGAGAATCCCCTCCGCCGAAAGGGCAAGGGTTCCTCAGCAACGGTCGTCGGCTGAGGGTTAGCCGGTCCTAAGGCGGCCCTTAACCGGTGCCGCCGAAAGGGAAAGGGGTTAATATTCCCCTGCCGTGGGGGTACGCTTCGCGGCAACGCAAGGCCCCACTCCTGACGCCGCGGGATAGGGGGAGTAGGGCCACCGCCCTATCCAAGCGCTGAAGCCCGTGGAGTGCCGTCATGGCGAGAAACGGGTGAAGGCGTGATGGGCCCGCCGTTAGGCGGGTTCCCCCGACTCCCGGGGCCAGTGAAAAGGGAGTGGGGAAGGATCCCCCACGACCGTACCGAGAACCGACACAGGTGCCCCTGGGTGAGAAGCCCAAGGCGTGGCGGGGTAACCCGGGCTAGGGAACTCGGCAAATTAGCCCCGTAACTTCGGGATAAGGGGTGCCTGCGGTCTTGGGGCCTACCCCTGGGACCGCAGGTCGCAGTGACAAGGGGGACCCGACTGTTTAATAAAAACATAGGTCCCCGCGAGCCCGAAAGGGTGAGTACGGGGGCTGAATCCTGGCCACTGGCGGTACGTGAAACCCGGGTACAACCGGGCGAAGCGCCGCTGAAGGCCGGGAGTAACTCTGACTCTCTTAAGGTAGCCAAATGCCTTGCCGGGTAAGTTCCGGCGCGCATGAATGGATCAACGAGGTCCCCACTGTCCCAGCCCGGGACCCGCTGAACCCGCAACCAGGTGCAGAGTCCTGGGAGTCCCGGTGGGGCGAGAAGACCCCGTGGAGCTTCACAGCAGCCTGGCGTTGGGATACGGCTGCGGGTGCGGAGCGTAGGCGGGAGCGATGAAACCAGTCCTCCGGGGCTGGTGGATGCGATCATGAAACACCGCTCACTCGTGGCTGTATCCCTAACCCTGGGGCGATCCTGGGGGACAGCGCCAGGTGGGCTGTTCGGCTGGGGCGGCACACCCCTGAAAAGGTATCAGGGGTGCCCAAAGCTCGGCTCAGGCGGGTCAGAACTCCGCCGTAGAGGGCAAGGCCAAAAGCCGGGCTGACTGCGCCCTTAAACGCATGGGGCGCAGGCGGGAAACCGGGGCCTAGCGAACGCTCGTGCCCCCTTCGGTGGGGGCCGGGCATGACAGAAAAGTTACCCCGGGAATAACCGGCTCGTCGCGGGCGAGAGTTCACATCGACCCCGCGGTTTGGTACCCAGACGTCGTCTCTTCCCAGCTTGGCCCTGCAGCAGGGGCCAAGAGTGGGGCTGCTCGCCCATTAAAGGGGAACGTGAGATGGGTTTAGACCGTCGCGAGACAGGTCGGACTCTACCTGCCGGGACCGTTGGCCGCCTGAGGGGATGGTCCGCTCAGTACGAGAGGAACGGCGGGCCGTGGCCTCTAGTTTACCGGTTGTCCGGTAGGGCACTGCCGGGCAGCCACGCCGCAAGGGGTAACCGCTGAAGGCATCTAAGCGGGAAACCCACCCCGAGACGAGGCGGCCATTCCCGGCCATTGGGCCTCGGCGACGAGGCTTGTGGCCGGGACGAGGGCACCCGTAGAAGACGGGGTTGATGGGGTGGCGGTGTAGGCACCGAGGGTTTCCGAGGTGCGAGCCGGCCACTCCCAATAGCCCGAGGCTGTCTACTGGTGTAAGCCTGAGCACAAATCTCCTGCGCGGCGCGAATTCATTTTCTTCATTCTTTTGATGTTTTTATTCGTCAACTGTTAATTCATTTTTAGTTGGATAACAAATTTTAACCTCCCCTTCTACGTATATGACGATGAGAGTTAGCGAGATTCATATTGGTCGATACCCTCCCGCCCTGTATCTTGATGTTGAGGCTTCACTAATGGACGTGTTCCTAGGAATGGCCTCGAAGCGTGTAAGGCATTGTCCTCTGGTGGACGGTAATGGTCGGCTTGTCGGCATGGTCTCTGTGAGGGATCTTATTGACTTTTTAGGTGGTAAAAGGTTCGAGACGGTTGTAGGGGGGCTTTTCGGCGGTGATGTGTTGAAGGCTCTCCGAGCGACGAAGGCCCGAGAACTGAGTTATAAGCCTCCTTTCGTCTATGTCGACTCTGATTTAAGGGAGGTTGTTGAGACGATGCTGGAGAAGGGGGTTGGGGCTTTGGCCGTTATTGACAGGGATGGAAAGTTGCGGGGGCTTATCTCGGAGCGTCATCTGATCTCTCTTTTCGCGGATATTGAAACCCATGTTAAAGTCAAGGAGATCATGACGAGTAATTTTGTCAGTTTGTCGCCCAGTGATACTCTTGCTGCGGGAATGAAGGTTATGTCTGAGCGCAGGGTTCGTCGACTCCCATTGATCTCGGGTGGTGCTCTGGAGGGGATCGTCACTGTTAAGGACATGATAGGCTTCCTAGCATCAGAGGAGTCTCTGAACTCATTGAGCTCTGGGAGAGTGGAGGCTGTTTACGGCGTGCCCCTATCCTATATTGCAAGCAGGCCTGTGTTAACAGTCGATCCTGAAGAGGACGTGGGAAAAGCCATACTAAAGATGAAGAACCACAATGTAGGGGCCCTCATGGTGGCTGTGGGTCAGAGGCCTATAGGTATACTTACTGAACGCGACGTCATGTCTAGATTGCCACGCATCAGAGGAGTAGAGACGTTCATAGATGAGATGCGCCAGAAGATATACGCTTCCCGTGTTTCCTTCTAGAGGAGCAGCGTAACGGATATATTTTCTTTCTGTAGTTTATTTTTCAAGCCGGGGTCGCCTAGCCTGGTCTAGGGCGCCGGACTCATAATCAACCGGGATGAGCTATCCGGTCTTCCCGGGTTCGAATCCCGGCCCCGGCACTATATCCTACTAGCCGGTCTCCCGTTCATCGATTTCCTAGTGCCTCGTGTGTGGCAAAAAATTTTTGAGTGAAACCCTTACTAATACGTGTGGTGCGGCCGTAGTCTAGTCTGGTAGGATGGCGGCCTCCCAAGCCGCAGAGCCCTGTAGGCGCGGAGAACCCGGGTTCAAATCCCGGCGGCCGCACCTCATATGCACTTCTGGTCACTTGGGGATAGCGTGAATGAATCCTCAGCCTACTCCTAATCCTGGTTGCAAAACGCTTATAACGGCATCAATGGAAGGGTTCAGTGGTGATTTCGTGAGCCTTACGGGAGTCGAAAGGTTCGTGCTTGCATATATCTACTATGAGTATGGCGGGAAAATATACTTCCAGGCTAGCAGCAACACCCCTGAGGAGTATCTAGCAGAGTTTATCACTGAGGAGTTTCTCCCCCGCAAGAACCCGAACTTTGCACGCGTCGTTGCTGGATTCGCGGAGGCTCTAAGAGGGTTGAAGGATAAAGGCTATGTTTCAATGACTGGATACGAGGTAAACCTGACGGATGACGGTAAGAGGGAGGCCATGAAGGTTCCTCAGGAGGAGTACAGAGAGCTCAAAAGGAAGTTTACCAAGGTTTAAGGGCTTCCTGAGAGTTGGAAAACATATTCTTCCTTGCTAGGGTCAAATTTTCTGACGACTACACCTTTCTCGATAAGCGATGTAAGGGCCTTGTAGAAAACAGCGGGCTTAATCCCCTTTTTCTTACTCCACTCGTAGAGTTGGCTGCGCGTAAGCCCCCCGCCCTCCGGCTTCAAACGTTCAAGTATTAACTCTTCAACCTCCTCTGTCAGTAGAGCCCCTATACCGGGCTCCTCCCTCTTTTCCCCCTCTACAGTTTTCTTCTCCTCTGACCCTGGTGTTAGGAATGCTGTGAGGTCTACACCACTAGGCTGTTTTTCCTCCTTTTTTCGTTTAGAGGGCATCCGCTTTTACCATTTATTCAAATCGGAGAATTGCTTATTATGTTTTCGTGGGAGTTATACTTCTCAAAATCAATTCGCGGTCAACGACTAATTGTCTTTTAAATACCTCGAAATAGGTCTCAGGGACTTTTTTAATGAGAGTTGCCGAGACATAGATGACACCGTTGAACTCCCTTATCATCCCATATACCAGCACGGGCGTACCCTCGACAAGCCAACCCATCGTCTCCACCGGTATTTTATCTGGCCAGACACGAACAATCACTTCATGCTCTTCAAAGCTGAGAGTGTAGTCTTGAAACGATCTCCCCTTGTAAAGACTCTTTACTACTCCAATTGTGCTTATTTTCCTTGCACGCAGAGTTACATCTTTAAAACTTAGATTCAACGATACAGCGGCCCCGATCTTTACAATGTTCTCTGCCCTAATCTCTGATGGTAGCACCCGCAGGTGTCCATCAACGCCGGCTGCGCGTTCTTCAGCCATTACGTGTCTAACATGTCTCGCAACGATTTAAGCTTCGCTAATTTAAAATGGTGATGCTTTCTAGGCAGTTGAGCGTGAACCTATCAAATAGGTTCTTCGGCAAGCTGAAGATACCTGACAGCCACATACTTATCATAGGTCCAACCGGGTCAGGTAAGACGAATACCGCTAAGGTTCTTGTCGAGGAGTACGTAAAGAAAGGGGTAAGTGTTTTGATACTTGATTGGCACGGTGAATACAAGGGTCTGAAGAGATATGTTCCCGGGGAGAACCTGTCGATGAATATCCTCGCCGGCCACGACAAGATCGACGTGGAGTTTGTGGTCGACCTCTTGTCTCAGGTCTTCCAGTTGACTGAACCTCAATGGTATTTTCTAGTTAAAAGCCTTAAAGAGAGAGGCAAAGATGGCTTAAAGCTCTCGTATCTCATAGAAGCCGTGGAGGATCAACCTTCACGAGACTACAAGGAGTTTGAAGTCAAGGCAGCCCTGCTCCGCAGGCTATCTCTACTAAACGAGGGCGTTATGGGCATGGTTTTGAACGGTGACGAAGCCCCCTATTTCCTTTTTGAAGACAACGTCATCGTCGATCTAAGCACGCTCCCATTAAAGTACAGAGGGTTACTAGCCCTGGTCATTTTAAAACACCTCTATGACTTTTCAGTGTTCGCTAGAGGAATCACAGGAAGGATACTTCACGCCACGTTGATCGAGGAGGCATGGAATATAATTCCTTACAGGGCCAGGTGGGATCCCCCCTCCATAGGTGAGAGGCTCTTCCTGGAAGTCAGGAAGTTCGGCGAACAAGTCATAGCTGTCTCGCAGAGGCTTGACGACCTTTCAGAGCGAGTCGTGAGAAACTCACAACTCATCTTGATTCATAACCCGTACCCCCAGGATCTTCTCAAGATAGGTTTCCAAGCTGATACAATATCAAGAACAAGGTTTAAAGCTAGACGGGGAATTATCTACGCTGTATATCCTGACACAGTCAAGCCTCTACGGGTTAGGCGTGCCAGCATCCTCTAAGTCATAAGCTTCACGCAAATAAAATATATTAATGTTCGACGTTTAAGCTTCGGTGTCTGAATGCAGAGGAAGGAGAGGAGATTAAGGATTCGTAGAAAAGATGAGGTGCCGGAGGGCAAGGCTTACATGAATCCTTCAACAATGGCCGAGCTCGGGATAACCTCCGAGATTGAAGTCGTGATAGCCGGCAAGAAAAAACTACACTTCTCGAGCCAAACATTCGACAAGGTACCTCCCAACGAGGTTTGGTGCAACACCGACGAGCTTAAAACTCTGGGGGTGGCTGATAACACAATAGCAACTGTAAGAGCTAGAGAGGTGAGCACGAGTGTCTAGCGTCTCAATAGCCGACGCTAAACTAATAGCCATCCTACGCAAGGAGCTTACCCTCGCACAGGCAATACTCAACGACATAGCCCGGGTCTTGAAGACCATCGAAGACGATACTCAACGCGAGGAGCAGAAGAAACTCTTGGAAAACGCCCAGAGGATGAAGAACGAGACCAAGGATCTTCAAACAGAGTACCTCTCCTATCTCTCCAAAATCTCGCGGATGCTTGAGCACAAGGAGGAGTGGGTCAGAATAGGCTCTAGAATAATGGCAATCATAGACAGGCTAAGCGGCATCACGAACAGGCTAAGCTTTCTAATACAGCGCAACTGGGTTGTCCCCGCCAACATCAAGGACGGGCTCATAAACATGAGTGAAGAACTAGGAAGAATGCTACAGACCATGGATGAACTTCTCAATAAACTACAGTCAAACCCCGCACAGGCCCTAGATTCTATCAAGCAGATATCGGAGCTTGAAAACAAGATAGATTCAATTTATAGATCCACGATCTTCAGCATCCTAGACTCGAACGTCTCAAGTAGTACTTCCCTCCTACTCCTAAGCGTCGCCGAGATGCTTGAAGATATCTCCGACACTGTCTACGACTTGACAACCAACGTCTACATACTCCTATTCTATCTCCTATAGCATCTAGGCAAAGTCGAATAGAGAGGACTGTTTCTTACCCTTATAGAAGTGTTCCTCCTTTATGCCGAAATATTCCAGGATGCGTAAAGCTGCAGGTATAATCTGGCGTTTAGTATAGTATTCTGTGTCAACATCGCTGAGCGATTTCAGCATGAAGAAGGGAAGAGCCTTCTCAGAGACTTTCTCCCCGCCCTTAACCACGATATAGCCTATCTTAGACCCCTTGCCCACCCGCCAACCCTGACTGGCCATAATCTTGGCAGCCCTTACGTGTGGCGCGTCTACCTCGTATTCGTCAAGGCTTTTAGAAAGCGTCTTCCATATGATTAGCTTCTGTGCGGGAATCTTGTTTGCCTCCAAGTCTGCAATGACCTTTCTCACATAGTCCACAGCCTTCCAGGGATCTCCTTCCTTCAGGACGATCTCTATGACCTTTTCTTGAATCTCCTTGGATATCTCTGCCCAGTCACCCCTAACCGCTTCAAGCCCGACAACATCTATCCTACCATCCTGTAAAAGCCCACAATACCTCTTCTTCGCCTCTGTGAAGAATACTTTGACATAGACCTTATCTACCTTTATCTCAAAGCCGAGGTTTTTCTCCACATAGTCAACGAGTTCCTGAACCTTCTTGGGATCATTTTCCAGGAAAAGAGAGTCCGTGTCACCGTAGATCACGTGGAGGCCGAGACCCTTAGCGCGTGACAGGGTGGTCTTTATAAGCTCTCTACCCCAGGCCGTCGTGGACTCTGCAACCTCCCTCATATACCACCTTGCAACGCTCCAACCGCTATACCCATAGGTAGCGTTAGTGACAACCTTTATGGCCTTTTGTCTCTCGTCAAGCAGTCTGAAGGTATCGCTGTCAGGGTCGAGCTTCTTCATCTGTTCCCTGATCTTTCGCCTTGCCTCTAGTAGATCTTCCAGTACCTTTGAGTAAAACCCCTTTGGACTCTTCCTGAACCTGTGACCGACTCCCGGTGCTATATTAACTTCTTCTGGATCAACCTCGAGGTCTGGAGGAACATAGGTATCAGGCGACACGTTGTACTTGATCATTATATTAGGGTACATAGATGAGAAGTCCAAAACAGCTATGTTCTCGTGTATGCCGGGCTCAGGCTTAAGGACAATAGCGCCAGCGTAGGTTTCAAGGGGCCTCTCCTTACTGTTCGGCACCAGTTCATTAAAAGAATATGCTTTGCGGATAAGGTGCCACTCCACGCGGTTACCGACTGAAGCCGCAAAGACCTGGTCCAATGGTAGCCCTACAAGGCTTGAAAGTTGGATGGCAAAAGGTAAAACAGCCTCGGCAAGCCTGTATGTGCTTAACGCATCATCCCTATTATAGCGCCTTAGAACGTCACGCTGGGACGGGTTATCCCAATACTGATAGACTAGCATCGGGTCTATTAGCGTCCTCTCCTCTTTCTTTACCAGCCCGAGATAATCGACAATATTCTCCAAGGTCTTCATCTTGACCTCAGGGATTTCGCTGGCGTAGTCGTAGAGGTCCATGTTAGCACGCCCAACTATGCTGTAGTGTCCGTAAACGCTTTGGGCAGGCTCGCCAGTACTTCTAGCTATATCCAGCTTTACCCCGTTTTTACGGGCGCGCGTCAGAATATACGGCCAGTCAAACCTATTGCTATTATACCCGACGATTACGTCCGGATCCTCCTCTAAGAGATCATCTACGAACTCTCTAATCAGCCTAGAATCATTCTTGTCCTCTGCTTCGAATGTCTCTATGCCATTCCTCGTCGCCCTACTTATCAAGACAATGTTGTCTCTCTCGGGATCCGGTTCTCCAAACTTGTTATAGCATTCTATGTCGAAGGCATACACCTTTAGACCAGGAAGTCTCTGTTCCTCTACGGGCTCCGGAGGCGTCACAGCCTCGAATACACGGTCTACCCGCCATACACGTGGTTTCTCAGCCTCCTTCACCTTTACACTGTGCCAGGCGCTGGGCCTGACATCATTGTCAACCATGTACCTCATGTAGAACCTGATGTCAGCCTCTAGAACCTCCTTTACACCCTTGGCTTTCGCAGCGGCTTCACGCGCTTCTGGAACACTTCGAGGATCCGACAAGGTTATCTTGACGACCTCGACCGGTTTACCGAAGTACTTCTTTTCTACTCTCTCTAAAGATAACACTTTTATCTTGGAAAGACTCGTTTGGAGAGACCTCAGCAGCTCATCGGTTATTTTCTCGCCGGCCGGCAGCACGTAGAAATACGGGCGGAAACTCTTGTCGATGACAACTATCCTCTCGCCAGCCTCGCTAATACCCCACAATCTAACCTCCGGTACCCCGTTAACCACATCATAGCTAACGTCGAGAAGCCAAAAGACTTCCTCAGACACGACCATCTTCAAGACTATCTATCGGGAGCTGTTTAAAAAAGATAATGTGCGGGATGCATATCTTGTCTCAGCGGGGGAGAGGCCAGGTAAGATTTTTCTCTCGAGCACCCTCCTTTGATATGGTTAGAACGTCTATACCATCCCCGCTAGCCGCGTCTCGTTTCATGGCGGCTTCTACTGCCTTCACGGCCAGCTTTTCCGCCTCCTCAATGCTTAAAGAGGAGTTATATGCGTCCTCGATGATACTTATCGCCAGCTGGGTTCCCGTTCCCAGCGCAACATAGTCATCTTCAATAATAGCTCCTATAGGGTCGAGCGAGTATAGATGAGAGCCACCCTCGTCTATCCCTCCGACAACTATCTCCGCGAAGTAGGGGAAAAGTCTCCTTTCATAGAGAACATAAGAGAGCAGTTTAGCCGTTGTCCATACACTAGGCGAAATCCCAGCGTCCAACGCGTACAAACGCATTTCAGCCTCAACGATTCTCGCCAGTGTCTGCATATCCGCCATAAGTCCCGCACTAGCTATGCCCATTCGGTCAAGTATCCTGTAGACCTTCTTACCCGACTTGCTCATCAGGTATAGACCATAGGAGACCCTCTTCTCAGCTGCAAGCACAACACCATCAGCAACCCTAATACCCACTGTAGTACCAGGGAGGAACTCTGCCTCTCCCATCAGTTACACCGCTTAAAAACAAAATATGCTAGGCTATAAGCCTTGTGTCTATTGAGAACCTCCCGTACATAAGTTTATAAGTTTCCATTAGGTCTTCTAATTAAGAGAGCGGGGTATCGTGGCTCCAGATATGACTGAGGAGAAGCCCAGGCATGCTTCACCGCTCTATGTGAAACTCCCTGAAAGTGAATATTGCATAGACTATATACTAGTAGCTGAGAAGAATGTGGTTCTCGCAAAGGAGTCTGACGACGCATCTAAGATAACGCCGGGGACAGCGAACACCCTTAAAACTATAGCTGATTTCCTGGACGCGCTTCCCATTATACTCTCCAATAAGATTTCAGGGGAAAAGCTGGAGGAGAGCATTGTATATTCTCGCCACAACATCCCGGTGGTGAGCCACGAGACTTTCAAGCATCTATTTACTGGAGGCAGGGCACCTCTCATCTACTTCTCTCACGGCGGCGTATACGTCAAAGTGAGGGGTAAAAAGCTCAAGGAGCTTCGGGAAAAAATGGGGTTGAGCAGGGGAGAGCTGGCCTGGAGGATAGGTGTCTCTAACAAGGCTATAGTTAACTACGAGGAGGGAGAGAGTGACGTTAGCCTGGACGTCGCTTGGAAGCTAGAAAAGCTTTTCGGGGATGTTATTTTCGAGGAGGTCTCGACAGAGTCGTTGAAGGAAATCTTCAACGAGAAAATAAAGGCCCCAGACTCTGAACCCAGGGATGCTATACTTCGCTCCGTCTTCATAGAGCTTAGATCCTATGGCTTCAAGAACTATGTATTCTCCAAGGTGCCCTTCGACGCGGGTGTGAAGTTCGCACGCGAGAAGATAAACGTCAAGATAGCTATAAAAGAGGAGTCCTCGAGTAAAGACATCATGATAGCTAGCAAGGTCTCCGAGCACACTCACACCCCCCTTGTCGTCATAGCTAACACGCTTGACGAGGTAGGGGATGAGGAGAACCTCGTTGTAGTTAAGAGCAAGGACCCACGCAAAGTCAGAGATGCCATCCTTAACATCTTCAAGAGAGAAGGCCAGCAAGTTCACTTCCAGTAAGGCTGACTTCATGACCGACTTTTGCAGGATACGGGAGACTTGCGAGGGGAAAGCCGTACTACGACATTGCGATCTAAGCGAGTATGCCGATGCCTCTGGATTTGTTGACCCTGCCTGGGCCCCGGTTTTCTACAATCCTAGGATGCGTTGCTCAAGAGATATTTCAACGTCGGTTGTCGCGGCTTACGCACAGCTAACCGGGAGAAGCAACCTGACGGTTATCGACGTGATGAGTGCGACAGGCGTGAGGGGGATACGGTATGCGCTCGAGGTCGAGGGCATCTCAAGGGTTATTTTGAACGACGTGAATCCCAGGGCGGTAGACCTTGCAAGACAGAATGTCGATTTGAACGGGTTGCGGGATGTAGCATCGGTTGAGAATAAGGAGGCGCACATCTTGCTAGCCTCTCTCAGGGCGGATATTGTGGACGTCGACCCCTTCGGGACTCCGGCCCCTTATGTCCATCCAGCGATAAGGGCTTTGAGGCACAAAGGACTGCTCTGCGTCACGGCAACGGACCTTCCACCTCTTTTGGGAAAATACCCTGCAGCCTGTGTCAGGAAATACTTCTCTCTAAGCTTCAAGTCGGAGTTTTCACGTGAACTGGCGGCTAGAATCCTTCTTTATTTTATCGCCCGTGAAGCGGCTAAGCTAGGAAGGCGTATAAGGCCCTTCTATACATATTATCTTGATCATCATATTAGAGTCTGCGTCATAATTGAAAAGAGCTCCAAAAGTAGTTTTCTCGAGGAAAACACGGGTCTCATACTCTACAACCCTGAAACGCTGGAGCGCCACAAGATCATTCTACGGGAGCTTTATGGACTGCCTGGCAAGCTGGCACCTAGCGGCGTAGCCGTATTGGGAGGCCCCTTATGGCTGGGAAGCTTATGGGGCGATGAGGCCGCTAATAAAGTGTTAGACCATTATACGTCCCGGGTGACCGCCCTAGGGCTGTGTAAGAAGGGGGCTAGACTCGCCAAAAGAGTCGTCGAGGAGCTACACCACGAGAGCTTCTACTTCACTACCGAGAGTATAGCCTCCCGATTCCAGCTCCCGCACGAAGTATCTCCTGATGATCTGATAACCCGGCTGAATTCTCTTGGTTACCCCTCCTCTCACACCCACTTTGACGACAAAGGCTTCAGGACACGCGCAGACCTGAAAACGATTCTGGACGCGTGGAGCTCTATCTGAAAAAGAAAACTTTATGTATGGAGGGGTAATCTTGACGTGGGAGAATCTCATGGGCTATCAGAAATACCTCGCTGAAATCTGGAAGAGACCCCTCAAGGGGGATCACGGAAAGCTCATGAAGGAAAGATTCATATTCTGGCGAAGAGAGCCCACCGTGGTTAGGATCGAGAAGCCTACAAGGATAAACCGTGCACGAGCCTTAGGCTACAAGGCTAAACAGGGCTATGTCGTTGCCAGGGTTCGTGTCAGAAAGGGCGGCTTGAACAGGCCACGTCCAAGCAGTGGCAGGAGGCCGAAGAGAATGGGCGTCGAGGGCTACAGTCCTCACAAGAGCCTGCAATGGATAGCTGAAGAAAAAGCAGCTAGGAAGTTCCCAAATCTAGTAGTCCTTGGCTCATACTGGGTTGGTGAAGACGGAGTCTACAAATGGTATGAGGTAGTCATGGCTGACCCTAACCATCCTGCTGTAAAGAACGACCCCGAGAGGAGGTGGATATCCGGGTTCAGCGTGAAGAAGGACTACAGGATCACCCGTGAAAAGCTATTAAAGATCCTACAGAAAGCAAACCTCGAGGGGTCTCCTGGAGGCGAGGAGAAAGACTCAAAATGAAAAAGACAAGGTTAGCAACATCCGTCGAGATCTCTAGTTTTATCCACGCTACAGAGGAAGAGGAAAGAGTCCTTCAAGCCGTGAAAAACCTTCTTCCTCCTGACCTCAGGAACCTAGAATATGTTGATGTAAAGAAAAGCATCAGTTATGGTTACTATGGGAACCCTATAGTCTTCCTTAGCCTAAATTTCCCAGAGTCCCAAGTTGACGAGATAACGCTCTATATACTCTCCCATCTCCCAAAGGGGGACATCAAAAGCATATTAGATGATTTTGAGAAAAGATTTGCCAGGGGGCGTCTCTACCTGCGTTTCGATAAACAGGAGGCGTACTACGGGAATCTGAAACTCAGCGAGGGGGATGAAGTGATTAAATGCGTTATAAAGTTTAAGCCCCATCTACGCAAGCGTGGCGACTTTGAATCAGTTTTCAAGGAGCTAGGAGTTTTATCATGAAACGGAAACGTTTCTACGACGTTTTCTGCGGCCTCGTCGGAAACCTAGACCCGTACGAACTTAAAGGTCTCTACACGAGAGCGTCAAGACTCGGCTACGCCGGCTGTGCTATTGTCTATATAATCGAGGATTCCAGCGATATACGAGAGGCATTTGAGAAACTTAGAGCCGCTCGCAGGGTTCTAGATATTCTCCAAGAGGATAATCACAAATTATACTTGAGATGTCACCTTAAGGTCTCGGGTCAGGGAAAGGCTAAGAGTTTCCTAGCTAGGGCTAGAAGGTTATGCGACTTAGCATCTATTGAGGGATTAACTCGTGAATCTATAGCCTTTGCGAGTCGTGACAGGAGGATTGACATTCTAACGTTAGTCCCAGGTGTCTCTCCAAGGCTGTTCCGTGGTGATATCCTTTACATAGCCGAATACGAGAAGCTGGTAGAGGTCCCCTTTTCATACATGTGGGACGCGGACCCATTAATCTTTTCCAAGAAGATTATGCACGCCCGCACCTCGCTGCAAAAGGTTATAGCGAAGAAGTTGCCAGTACTCGTATCTAGTGGAGGGGATGGAAGTATTGATCCGAGGGCTCTGTTCTCTTTCGCCGAGCTTACACTGGGAGCCGATTACTCAGTTCTGGTCAAGTCAGCCTCAACGCTTATCGAGAAAAGATTGCATGAGAACAGGGAAAGGATACTTGGGATAAGACCCGTAGAGGGTGTACGCGTAAAAGCTGATAAAGCTTAACACGCCGACTGCTTGTAATAGGTTAATAAGAGAAAAAGAGAAATAATTTTGAAAGGATACTCGATTAGGTTGCCGGGTTATTCTGGAGGAGGTATCGAGCCTTTAAGGAGGTCTACATGTTCATCTGTTAGTAGACACTCCCTGTAGGTGGCTAAGCTCGTTTTGCCCTCTGAAAGCTTCACTCTGTGGAACAGGAATTTCTTGTTTGGTATGTCTGCTGTGAAGACCCTGATCTCAGGCAACTGCTCCAAGTATTTTTTAAGATCTTCGTGTGACAGTACAGTGGATAGTTGTTTTGTCGCCAGCCATACCCGCACGTGAATAGCTAGTACTCCCTTGAATCTCGCCTTTGCTAGGGCTTTAAGGGTCTCTATGGTGGCTTCATTGACCGTGCTTAGCTTCTGCTCTCCACCGTATGAGATATATACTGCCTCGAATTTTTCCTCGACTATCTCCTTTGCTATCTCCTCAATTCTCTCCTTCTCGTAGGTAAAAACTGCGCCTATTCCATCTCTATATCCCGTAACATATGTGAAGGATGTTAGTGCGGATGCGGCCATGGCGGCGCATATTCTGTCGGGATACGTTAGAACGGCTACCCTCTTGAGCCCATCGAAGAGATGTTCTCCTACGAGTCTTCCTGTAAGTGAGCGGAGGTATAATTCCTTATACAGTGGCAGGAGAGATGCTGTTTTTGAAGCCATGTTTTGAATTATATCTTGAAGGAATTTATTTCTTTTCCTAAACGGTTCTAACAATATCTCTTACCCATTTTTTCGATTATTTAAACCATCGTGTAAACCAGACGCTGTAAGTGTTTCATTCCCTGCTACTCTAAGTATCCTTAGTAGATCTCTTCCAGGTGAAAAATATTTTAGGAGCTGAATCTACGGCTTAATTACTGTTGCCCTGGTATGAGGGACGTCAAGCACAGATACGTCGTGGTCCGTGTCAAGGATAGTTCAAAGTCTCCAGAAGAGATCGAGGGACTAGTAACCAGTCTTATACTCCAACTCTTCGGCGTTGATGGTCTCTCTAGAGTGCTCCCGAAGGTTGTCTACCGTAATGACCGTGGGATTTCCGTTATAAGGGTTAGACGCGAGGGCTTGAAAATCTTTAGAGCTTCCTTAACGTTGGATCGTTCCTCGAGCATATATGTGATGAAAACCACTGGGACTCTAAGGAAGGCTTCACGTATAGCTGACAGTTGGAGGGATGAAGTCTAAGCCGCCCTGCGCAGTAGGAAAGCCTAATAAGAAGTTAGTGTGCCTTTATCCTGAAAAATCATGAATGAGTTGATAGTGTTAGGCGGTTCTACATGTACAGCCATCGGACTCGAGGTCTCGAGAATACTGGGAGTAGAGTTTCAGCCAGTGATTACCCGTGAGTTTCCCGACGGAGAGCTCTATGTAAGGGTTCCGTTAGGTGTTAGTGGGAAAAGAGTTGTCCTCGTCGAGTGTGCTGGGAGAAGGCCTAACTCAGCCTTGGTTGAGAGTGTCCTGACGGTGAAGACTCTTCTCAAGAAGGGGGCTCGTGAAGTTGTACTGGCCCTGCCGTACTTCCCTTATGCGCGGCAGGATGAGGAGTTCAATCCCGGGGAAGCCGAGAGCCTGAGGATCGTGGCAGAAATGCTGGAGGGGCTTGGGGTTTCAGGCATTGTTACGGTAGATATGCACCTTCACAGGTTTAAGAGTATGGAGCAGGTCTTTCACATCAAAGCGGTCAATGTGACTGCCATGAACGAACTCGCAAGTTATCTCTCCCAAAGATATAGTGATTTTTCCCTGGTCGTCGGTCCTGATGAAGAGGCTGAACAGTGGGCTAGGGTTTTTTCAGAAAAGGTTAACGCGCCGTACATAGTTCTAAGGAAAGAGAGAAGGGGTGATGAGGACGTCGAGGTCAGAGGAGGTCTCCCGTATAAAGGCAGAGTAGTTATAGTTGACGACATTATTAGTACTGGCTCTACCATTGCAGAGACAGCCTCGAATATTAAAGCTATGGGAGCGGGCGAAATACTTGTTGCCTGTACGCACGGTCTTTTCGTGAGCGGTGCGGAGTCAAAGATATTTGCCTCCGGTGTACAAGATATTATATCCACGAACAGCGTTCCTAACCCATTTGCCCGCGTTAGTGTAGCTCCGGCTTTAGCCGCCGGCTTAAAAAGGGTGATGGGTGATGAGTAAGATCGATTACTCGGAGGTTATTGAAAGCATAAGGTCGGGACGAATTCATAGTTCTTCCGAGGTGGTTATCTTCGCCTTGAATAAGATGGTTGACGTTCTTGAGTCCGAGAAAAAGCTCAGCAGTTTTGCTAATTTTGCACTTAAAGTTGTGAAATCGCGTCCCACGTCTGCTTTGCTAGTGAACGCTACACGGGAACTTGCACAAGTAATACTGAAGAACAAGGAAAGCAGCATTGAGGAGATATTGGAGCTTTCCAGAAGGAAGGTGGAAGAGTTAAAGGGGCGTATTCATGACTCTGTTGAATCTTCCGCCGCGATAGCCGAGAAGAGAATCGAGTCGGGTGACACCCTGCTTACAACTTCTTACAGTATTTTCGTGAAGAGAACCCTTGAAAACGCGGTTAAAAAGGGGAAAGATTTAAAGGTGGTTGTAACCGAGTCGCGGCCCGGTAGCGAGGGATTCAGAATGGCTTCAGAGCTTGTCTCACTGGGCTTAGACGTTACTCTAATCGTTGACTCGGCGGTCAGGTTTGTAATGAAAAATGTTGACAAGGTTTTTCTTTCTTCTGAGAGCGTCACCGCTAATGGAGCGAATGTTACAAAGGTGGGCTCCAGTCAGATTGCGCTCGCAGCCCACGAGGCTCGAGTCAGAGTGTTCGTGGTGACGTCAACTTTGAAGTTTAGCCCTGAAACACTTGTCGGCGAACTCGTGGAGATACCTGAAGCTGATACCAGTGAAATGCGGGAAATGTTGCTAAAGAAAGGGTTGGATAAGGTAAAGATAAGGGCCCCTCTATTTGACGTCACACCACCCGAGTATATAGACGCGATCATAACTGAGAAGGGCCTTGTAGCGCCATCCTTCGCTATAATGACTGTTCGCGACCTTTACGGGTGGCCTCCTAAACCTCCTCTTCTTGAAGAGACTCTCATGGAATTGGCACGGGTTGACAGATGATGGAGCGAGCTCTCCCTGAGGAGGTTGTCGAGATAGCGCGTGACATAAAGGATATGAGGATACGGGGCGCTGGGAGGATTGCGAGAGCCGCGGCTCGGGCTCTCAGCATGGCCGTGGAGAAATATTCTGGGGACGACTTGGAAGACTTTAGGAGGTACATCGGGTTCGTTGCTGAGTATCTTGTAAAGACTCGTCCCACGGCTGTCTCGCTTCCGAACGCGGTAAGCTTTGTGGTGAATCCCTTCTTTAAGGCTCGGGATTTGAAAAGCGTGCAGGAGGCGAGGAGAATGCTTTTAGAACGTGCCTCAGCATTCATAAAATATTCGGAGGATGCTCTCGAGAGAATAGCCGAGATCGGGAGCAGGTTGGTACAGGACGGAGATAACATTCTTACGCATTGTAACAGCGAGGCTGTTGCCTCTATCATCCGGCGTGCGATTCGTGAGGGAAAAAACATTAAGGTGTTTGCCACGGAGACCCGTCCCTTGTATCAGGGACATATCACTGCCAGGATGCTTCTCGATGCTGGGGCGGATATAACTCTAATACCGGACTCAAGCATTAGAAGCATTATTCGTAGAATTGACAAGGTCATAGTGGGTGCTGATACTGTGACAGCTAACGGTGCAGTTGTCAACAAGATTGGCACGAGCCTTATAGCTTTGATAGCTCACGAAAGGAGGACTGACTTCTATGTGGCAACTGAGACCTACAAGTTCAGCCCCTACACGGTCTGGGGCGAGCCAGTAGTTATAGAAGAGAGGGCTCCAACAGAAGTAGCATCTCAAGAGTTTCTAGACAAGCATCCCAAGTTAAAAATACTTAACCCCTCTTTTGACGTCACGCCATCAAGTTACATAACAGGGATAATCACGGAGATAGGTCTAATACCGCCGAACGCTGCCCTTCTCGTGCTAGAGGAAGTATACGGGCGTGAGGCTGGACACGAGCCGATCCAAGGATTAGATGAGGGGGAGGTTTAACCCCTTAAGAGGCGATAAAGCTAATTTGCCGTTTAAACTATTAGATATATGGTTGGTGGATCCCCTAAAATTACAACGATCTCATGGAGCGAACTATTCAGTGACACCTTAGAGTTGGCTAAGAGAATTATTTCAAGCGGCTTTATCCCTGAAAGACTTATCGTTGTTGTGAGGGGAGGATTAGTCGTCGGACGGATTCTCTCAGATCTCCTGCAAGTTAAAGAGCTCGTAAACCTTCCGGTCTCCTTTTACAAGGGTGTCGGAACCACTCGGGACAAACCCGTAATCTCAGCAGATATAGATGAGAGTACAATTAAGGGTAGGAGTGTACTGATAGTCGACGACATTGTCGACACGGGTGAAACCTTGAAAGCTGTCCTGGCCTATGTCGAGAGTCTTAAACCCAGAATTGTTAGGAGTGCTGCCCCGTATGTCAAGCCCTGGGCTAACCCCTTCCCGGATTACTACGTTAAAATCGTAGAGGACTGGGTGGTTTTTCCTTATGAACTCCGGGAAACAATGGAAACCCTCCCGGCTAACACCGCTGAAAATTTGGGGCTGGATGAAAAGACTCTAGAGGAGATAAAAACACTTATCGGCATGTTCAACGCCGAAAAAGAGGGGACGTCTAGAGAACCTCAAGGGAATACCAATGGATTACTCTAACATCTTCGCTAAATTCATAAGCGAGCTATTGAACAGGAATTTGGAAAGACTTGAGAAAGATTTCTATGAAAGGACAGTTAATGAGCTCAACAAGCTTAGAGGTGAGAGGGTTTTAGCGAGAAGCATATCAAATACTCTAAAGGTCATGTTGATCCTGAGGCTTTCCAAGGAGCTTATGATGCTCGTCACAGATCCCTCTAAGCTCGACGTGGAAACATTGCCAATACTAGAAAAGAAAATCCTCCTTGAAATCATCGACGCCTTGAAATCCCTGGAGCCTAGTCAGGACGTGAAAGACAATGCCCCAAAGACGGGTGAAACGAGCTCCACCCAGAAGCCTGGGGGTGAAGGCTCTAGATCTCCTCCAATAGTTAGCGAAGTGAAACAGGAGGGGAAAACCCTTGTCTTCTTCTTGAAGGCGTATCCACGCATAATCGACCATGACTTGAGTCTGGGGCCATTCAATAAGGGTGACATAGCTTATCTTCCCAAAAGGCTTGCCAAGGAGCTTGTCAACTCGGGTTATGTCGAGGAGATTGTTGAGATAACACCGCCTGCCTGACCTCATACTTAACGTTGTACATTGTAAGCTGAGTGGTAGCCGGAAAAGCTTAATATGTTGCTATCCTTGAGAGAGTGGGGATAATGACTAGTATGGAAGGTGACTTCGCCTCGTATGATGAACTGCTTGAAAGAGCGTATAAACTACTGCCCCGGCGCAGGTCAAAATCAACGGGAGAGAGATTTGTATTGCCGAGGTTCGAGGTAAACATTACGGGTAAAAGGGTCTATATTATAAACTTTAAGGAAGTCGCGGAAACTCTCAACAGGGATCCTCACGTCTTGCTTAGATTTCTTCTTAAAGAAGTAGCTCTTCCAGGCGTATACGATGAGGGGGTAGCTGTTATTCAGGGTGAGGTCTCTCCACAGCTTCTGAACAAGCTCTTGGAGAGGTTCTTCAACGAGTATGTAAAGTGCCCCATATGCGAAAGCCCAGACACACTCCTCGTAAAGGAGAAGAAGATCATGCAGATCAAATGCATGGCTTGCGGAGCAATTTCTCCGGTTAAACCTTTCTAGTCTTTTCCTCAATTGCTTCCTCGATAGCCTCGATTAGTTTCTCTAGGTTCTGCTTTTTCTCGGCGGATATACCGATAAACTCCAGGTTTTGGAAGACTTGCCTAAATCTAGTAAGATGTTCATCGTTAGCAGCATCTATCTTGTTTAGGACTATTATTTGTCTGATATGGGGAAAGTTTCCTGCTATGCCTGTGTAAACAGCCCTCTGATATTCTAGTGGGAATCCACACATCTCCGTAGGATCCACTACGAACAGTATGAGCTTGGATATGTGTCGGATTGCGAGTACAGCCTGGAGCTCTATCCTGTTCTTCTCTTCGAGAGGCGTGTCCAGTAAACCAGGGGTATCTAATAGTTGAACCCTGGACCATTTGAGGTCAAGAATGCCGACTTGTAATTCTTTCGTGGTAAACGGGTACGGGCTGACCTTTGGCTTGGCATTCGTGAGTGCCCTCAGGAGGGTTGATTTTCCAACGTTGGGTGCTCCCGCTATCACTACTGATGGGATCTCAGTGTCGATCTCTGGGAGCTTTAGGAAGGCTTCCTGGACGTTTCTTACTGTGGAGAAACAGTTTTCCAAGCTTTTCAAGACAGATAGTGTTCGTCCAAAGAACGCCCGTCTCGCCTTGACTGCCTCGGCTTGACTTGCGGAGGATTTTATCCTCCTTTTTGACTCAGAGTAGATTTTCCTAATGATTTTTCTGGCAGAGGCAAGCTTTGCTGCACATTTCTTATACTCATTGGGATCCACACTCAGAAGTAGAAGATCACGGAAGAGTGGGTGAAGGTCGTCGAGATAGGGACTGGTCTCTACTATTGCCCTGAGACGTGTGTCTACAACTTTAAAAGATCTTTCTATGCATCGTTGAGCGTCGAGTCTCATTCTCTCGAGTTTTTCCACCCGGGGCGGAGGTGGTCGTCTCTTGCAAGCCTCAACGGCTCTTTCGAAGAGGTCTTTAGGCTCACGGTAAGCTAGTACCATTTTTTTCTTTTGTAGTTCAATATTCAAAATGATCACATGAGCAGAGTTATTATGGTGGTGGAAAATGACGCTTTCTGTAGGCTATTCTTTCTGAGCCACTATGAATGCATGGGCCTCGTCGTAAGGTTCTAGGTGTAGCGACTCCTGCACTTTATACCCGCGCTGTTCAAGATGCTCCATTTCTTTCTTGTATGTCTCGGATGGAGCTTTAGTTACGTCGATGCTCATGGCCTTGATCGCCATCATTATCCATCCGCCCTTTTTCAAAAACATGTCAGCATTGTCTGCCACGTACTTACTCTGGAATGGCTGCGCTATGTCCGCGTAGATGACGTCTACTGACTCAACTATGTGCGCGTACTTTGAGGGGAACCTTGCATCAGCTAGTAGAGGGATCACATTCATCCTGTGATTGGCTACTTTCTCGATAAATTCTCTCATGACGCGGGGGGCGAACTCGACGCCATAGAGGATACCTTTCGGGCCTACAATATCGGAGACATGACTGGGGGTGGTTCCCGAGGCGACTCCTAGGTAGAGAACCTTTGTACCTGGCCGAATGGGATTGATTTTCAGTCCCTTTGATATGGCACCCGCTAGCTTGCTCCTGTATGGATTCCATATCCTATACTCTTTTCCCTCTAGGACAATTAACTGTTCCCCATAAACCTTTATCCCTGGTGCCAGGTTTACCGTTGCCAATCTTTCACTTCCGTCCTCGAAAGACACGACGTAGACAGCCGGGAAACTCGTATGTTCCTGAACACTTATAGCTCTAATCATCTCCTATCACCTTTCCAATGTTTTTTACCCTTTTTAACCCTTCTAGGCTTCTCGCTCTCCTTCTTTAAGGGAGGTTTCTCGTAAAGTTTCTTTATCTCATCGACTCTCTTCTCTAAATCTTCTCGAAGCTCATCGGCTCGATACTCGCCTGAGAATGCATCAATACGTGCTGCTATCGCCAGCTTCGCAGCTAGTGCTCTTGCGATTTTTCCTCTTTGCCATCGGGGCGATTTGTGAATTAAGGGGTGCTGGAATATCACGCCGTGCTTTGGAGGCTTGGCGCCGTATCTGAGTGCCCTGAAAAGCGCCTTCTCTGCGCCTAGAACCTGTATCGTGCTGGCAGGCAGTTTGGCTAGTTTTTCTAGCCCACCAGCAAGTGCGATGAGCCTGGCACCCAGTAGCGAGCCTACGAGTCCCCTTACGTTTGGAGCAACCTCGTACATTGCCTCGTCAATATACTTTTCAAGGCTTCGTCTTACGATGTAGAGGCGAAGACCAGTATCTGAGATCAGCCTGATGGCCTCAAGGTCGAATTCGGTGAGATCCGCGCCCATGCTTTTGCTTGCCGCGTCGACGATCTTATTTGCAAGTTCTTCCTTAATACCAAGCTTGACTAGTGATTCCTTGGTAATTTTTTCTCTAAAGCCAGCATTACTGACTATTTTGAAGTAGTCCTCGTGTTCCTCAACCAATGAATCTAACTCGGGGAAGTGTAAGCTATACCATTCTCTTACTCTCGACGCGAAGAGGTTTATCGTCTTGTTTACATCGTCGAGGGCGTTAATGGCCTGGGCTATGAATAGGTCTCTCTTTTCGGCTACCTCTTTTACTTTTAGCCTAGCAAGATGTAGGGCTGCATCGCGTAGAATCTTGTAGTACTCGTCCTCCTTTATTCCTAGCGTTTTCTCGACGAGAACAACAATTTTTTCTCGTGCTCTCGCGAAAACAGTGTTGTTGGGGGAGTGCTCCACCTTAATATTCCGTAAATTCGAGGAGAGAAACCGTCCAAGATCTTCGTCTTCGACTATTATCGTATCACCAGTTTTCGTTGATTCCATGATGAACTTGAGAGCGTTTTCAGATAGCCTCCCTTGTTCTAGTTCGTATAAGTAGTTTGCAATAGAGGCCAAATCGGGGGCTTGGTACATCTGATAATATTTAATTGGCTCCGCGTTCTCATTGAGTAAGTAGAGGGCGAAGGGCGATGGAAATAGATACAGTACAGACATATCTACCACTTTAGATTTGTTTTGGTCTCAAATATAAACCTCTCCCGAGTTTAAAGTTACGTAAATGATCTCTAGGGAATGCTTACTTCTCTTTAATTATATTTCATTAAGAGACAAAGACATGCTTTGATCCATGTAACGTTGTAAAAGTGATTGGGCGGGTATTCCTGTATATTTGGAGAGCCTGTAGTCCTTCGGCGAAAATCTTAAAGTAGTGAATGCTCTTTACTTAGGAGAAGTTTTCATGAGGCCTCTAGGGAAAGTTAGACTTTATACTCGTGCTAAGAATCTCCTGGTTGAGGCGCAGGAGGTTCCGGAGATAGGGGAGCGTGTCTTTGACGAGAAAATGGCGCAGATAGGATATATATACGATATTATAGGTCCGGTGAATTCTCCCTATGTCTTGGTCAAGGTTGATGAGAGTCGATGGAAGCCTGAGGCATTTATAGGGAAGATTCTTTATTGGAAGGGGACGCCCCGAGGCGCAAGGAAGGTTAGGAAGGGGGGAGGCGGTGGTCGACGTTAAGTGTCCCTCTTGTGGATCAACCAAGCCGCCTGTCTTTAACCCTGATTCTGGGGAATATATATGCCCTGATTGTGGATATATTTACGGTCCAGTCTGGGAGCCATTTATCCCAAGGTCGAAGGACGAGTACAGGATGAAAGTTCACAGCGAGAAAATGTCGCGGAACCCTGACACTACGCCTAAATCACTCATTAAAAAATATCCCCTAGGACGGAGGTTACTGAAGCAGGATGAGGCTAGAGTTGTTAGGTATGATATGTATCTCTCGAGCGTTCAGCGCACGTATAATGTGCCGGAGTATGTGATAGAAGAGGTCCGGAAGCTTTTTCAAAAACTACAAGAGGGAAGGGTTTTGAAGGGTAGAAGCCATAAGCTTGTGATAGCAACGCTCCTATATGTTGTCTCGAAAAAATACCCAAACGTTAAGGTCACTAGAGAAACGCTTGAGAAAATATCCGAGTCGGACATTACGAGGATTTACAGGTTTTATAGGTTTCTCGTAAGAGAAGGCTATATTGATTCGCCGAAGCCCTCAACTCCTAGGAAGCCTGGGCACTATTTGCCAGAGATAACTAGTCGAATAGAACAAGAGTTAAAGAGCTCGCCGGAGAAAGGTAAGGTTCTAACGTTTTTTCACAGAATCCCTCAAAACCTACTGCTCAAGGCCTCGGAAGAGTTTTCAAAGTATCTTCAGGGAACTAAGCCTAACGGTTTGGCAGCCGCAACTGTCTACTTTTTCTTGCGTGTAACCGGGATCAGGCTTAACCAGGATGTAATAGCTAATATTGCGGAGGTCTCGCCTTTAACGGTGAGAAGGATTATTAAAGAAATTACAAACTCCACGGATATTGTTCTAAAGATATAAGATTGCTCCAATGAATAAGTAAAAGTTTTTAAATGTAAAGTTTATATTGGGAATTAAGTTGTGCAAAAATGCTCGTAAAGCGCCACAAACCGCAATTTCATATGGTGACCATATGGCTATAGTTAACGAGGACATTCAGACTTTAAGACAACAGTTCATTGAGTTGCGCAAAAAACTGCAAGAGTTGAATGAGCGAATTTCTGAGCTGCGTAGCAACCGAGATCTATCAAACTCGGAGGTGAAAAAACTATCCGCTGAGATAAAATCCCTACGCGAACAATTATTCCAAATGCGGGATCAAGCGACGCAACTAATTGCAAGGAAAAAAGAGCTTTACGATAAGCTTGTGGCCATCCGTGATGAGAGGCGTAAGCTTATCGAAGAGCTTAACAAGAGCAGGGAAGACCTGAAAAGATTAAATGCCGAGTACAAGTCGCTACGAAGCTTTCTAGGCTCTAGAACTTACGATGAAGAAGAGCTGAGAAGCCGAATTGAGCAGCTTGAATGGCAGTACCAGACTATGACTCTGCCGCCCGAGGTCGAGAAGATCCTAATTAACAAGATTAGAAGCCTCGAGTCTATTTACGTTAACGTTAAACACCTCAATGAGTTAAGATCGCGCCTCGAGGAAACCAGGCAGAAGATCCCCCAGCTTAAAGATAAAATTTCAAAGTTGTCCCAGGAATTAAAACAGGTTGTAGATGAATACCTTAAAGCTAAAGAGGAGGTTCAGAAGCTGAAAACACAGAGGAGCGAGCTCTTCAAGAAAATCCAGGAGCTTAGACAACAAAGGGATTCCATTCGCGAAAAGGCCAATGCATATCATCAAGAGCTTATCTCATTACTACAAGAGGAGAAAACTTTACGTGAAGAGCTTGAGAGAGTATCAGTCCTCTTAAAGGCAAAGGAGTTGTCACAGCATCTGGAAGAGAGGAAAAAGTTGCTTTACGGCAAGGCTCTAGAGGCCTACGAAAAATACCAGAGGGGAGAGTCTCTAACGTTGGACGAATTCAAGCTGCTTGTCGAGTTTAACATGCTTGGAAAAGAGCTTCAAAAAAGTAATCCCTAACAAAAACGTTAATTTCCACAGATAATTCCTATTTTGTGAGCTCAACAACCAAGTTACAGATAGCGGTTGACGTCACTGATGAAAAACAGGCTCTAGGGATAGCTGGATTAGTAGATACAGCATGCAACCAGGGTCTTTTAGATTGTAAGAGGATCATCCTTGAGGCTGGAACCCCACTGATAAAGATGTACGGTATGAGTATTTTGTCGAGGATGAAGCTAGCATCTCCGAAAACAAAGCTTATGGCAGACTTAAAGACGGCCGATGTCGGTCGACTTGAGGCGGAACTAGCATACTCTTTTTCCGCGGACAGCGTTTCTGTTTTAGCAGCGGCACCATTCTCGACAATCAGGTCCGTGTTGATCACGGGGAAGGACTACGGTAGGGGGGTCGTAATTGACTTCCTTGGAGTCTCTGATCTGAGAGCAAGGTCTAAGAGAATACTAGAAATTGTACACGAGATTAATTTTCCCACCGAGAACCTGGTTTTCGAATTTCACAGAGGGATAGATGAAGAAAGAGGGATAAGCGTGGAAGAGTTCTTCGGAGAGGTCGCCGACGTGGCTGGGGCTCTTAAAAAAGCACTACCCGAGCTTTCAATAGCGGTTGCCGGGGGAATCACGCCTCAACTAAAACGCGAGATCGAGCAAACGTTCAAGGCCGACATTTATGTTGTAGGTAGATACATAACTTCTAACCCAACCATCGACAAAATTCTGGAGTTCTTATAGCCTTGAATTCTAATGAAACTTTTTAATTTTTAATCATGTATTTGTCTGGGCTTTCATATTCAATCTCAATCACTCACTTTGAGGTGTTTCGAAATCTTCTCCACCCATATAGATCTGTTGAAGGTAGAAGTAGACTTCTTCAAAGTTCTCGCTCTTCTTTGCCGACACCATAACCACGGGTATTATGGACAGGAACTCTGTTAAAACCCTAACAACACTTCCCGTGAAATGAGCGTCATAGTCTCTGGGAACCTTAGATATCTCAAACTCCAATGTCTCTGGATGTGCCAGCCAGTTCAAGATCTTCTCCTTCTCGCTGTCGGACAGCAAGTCCATCTTGTTCAATAGCACTATGAGTGGGAGTTTAAACCTGTAGAAAGCTGATGCCGCTAGGAATATTTGTGATACGAGGTTATAAGGGTCAATTGATAGTGACGCGTCAAGCAGGAAGGCGACAGCGCAGGCCCTATCCTTCGAGCACAATGTGTTGACCATTATGCCTCCGCTCTGCCTAAAAGTGAACACCTCCATTTGTCCCGGTGTATCTATAAGCACATACCCCTCAGCCTCCTCGTCAATGCTTTTACTAATTTTAGGTAAATGCTCCAGTGATAAATCGGTAGCCGCTATTATGGCGCCGTTAGGGCCAAGCCCATATTCTTCCAGAACATCCCGTACAAACACGTATTCACGTACATCGACGTCTGGTACATAATCGAGGTTCTCAACAGCTGGATCTAGGTTGACGGTGGCTGTAGGTACATTGTGGCTCTGAAGCCAGTCTCGAAAACTTGCCGTGAAGGTCGACTTTCCGGAGCCTGCCGGGCCAATTATGTATACGAGCAGCTTCATGATCCTCAAATGAGATAGACTAGAAGATATGCATTAAACATTGCTCTACAAAGCTTAGGGGGATATAACAAGCAATAAATTCATGTTTTTCATAAAGATCATTTAGGCGATCGCTCTAATGTCCTCGCGGTCAAAGATCTCCCTAGCCGAGGAGAACATCGAGAAGCTAGAAGAGTCGTCAGTGCAGTTCGACCTTCTTCTCAAGAAAGTTCTAGAGACTATTGTGAATGAGGGAGACTCTGGGATCCTTCAAAAAGAGTTGTGGAAGAAGCTTGGCCTTGACAGCAGGAAAGGCCTTAAAATCATCAAACGGCTGGAGGAACAAGGATTGATCGAAAGAGAACAGGTAATCCAACGCGGCAGGAAAACTTACATTGTGAGAGCCGCACATAGGGCCAGGAAGGAGATAGAGTTACCAGCCTTTCTCGACGAGATACCCTGTTTCTATTGCCCAAACCTCGCAAGATGTGCCAGTGGCGAGGTAGACTTCCTCTCTTGTCCTCTACTAAAAAGGTGGTTGGAAAGTGACCAATGAGAGAGTCCTAAGGGTCTTTGTAGCCGTTAAGATAACCAACAGTCAAGTGCTAGAAGAGATAAAGAGAGTACAGGAAGACCTAGAGAGAGCTGGTATAAAAGCGAAAATGGTTGAGCTGGAGAACATGCATATTACTCTACAATTTATAGGTGAAATCCCCCACGAGAAAGTTCTCCTCATACAACGAAATCTTCAAGAGGTTAAGGCCTCCCCCTTCACGATCGAGTTTGAGGGTTTAGGTGCCTTCCCGAACATACGCAACCCTAGGGTCATATGGGTCGGTGTCAAGAAAGGAGCTGACGAGCTATCCGCCCTCGCGAGGGCTGTACAGCAAGCCGTAGCCTTATCCCGCATAAGGTTCGAGTCAGAGGAATTCACCCCACACTTGACGATAGCTCGTGTGAAGGCACCAATAAACAGCGAGGTCAGAAAAATACTAGAGAGTAACGGGTCAACGCATTTCGGTGAACAGGAGGTTCACCAATTCCATCTAATAAAGAGTACTTTAACTCCTAGGGGTCCCATTTACACAGACCTTGCAGTCTACCCACTGTCTCAAACATGAATTAAATGCAAATAAATGAGAGGTATGGCTGACAAATCGCTTGAAGTAAACCTGGAGTGTGTCAATGACTACTCGTATCTATATGAACCCACACCTGAACAACGCGAGAATATCGAGAAAATAACCAGAGAGGTTATCTCGAAAATCAATGAAGTTATCGAAGAGCTAGGGCTTCGAGGAGTGATCCGAGAGGTCTCCGTACAAGGGTCTTTTGCTAGAGACACATGGCTGCCCGAGGACACTGATGTAGATGTTTTCCTGCTGTTCGATAAGAGCTTCGACTTCGAACAAATGAGGAAGATGACAGAACTGATAAGCGGCAAGGTTGCTGTGAAGCTGGGAGCTTCTATTGAAACACGTTTTGCCTCTCACCCTTACTATGTCATCGGGTTTAACAGGGTTGAAGTAGAAATAGTCCCGGCATATAAGATAGAAGACATTAGGGAAATGAGGACGGCTGTGGATAGAACCCCCTTCCACACATCCTACATAACCTCATCCCTTCTTAGGAAACCATGGCTCAAAAAAGAGATACGCGTATTGAAAGTCTTGCTTAAAAGACTTGGAATTTACGGTGCCGAGTTGGAGGTCAGAGGATTCTCAGGCTACTTATCCGAAGTACTGGTGATAGCCTATGATGGGCTCGTCCCACTTTTGGAAGCCGCGTCGAGGTGGATACCCTGGAAGGTACTTATCCCCCATGATGCTCCCCGGAGCCTGATAGGTACAGCACCCCTAATAGTTCTAGATCCCGTTGATTTAAGGCGTAACGCGGCTGCCGCTGTCGGTCTTGAGCAGCTCTCGAAATTCATTGCTTTCTCTAAAATCTTCGTGGAAAATCCTGAGATTTTGTGCTGCATGCTAGAGGGTAAGAGAGAGGTTCCCGACTATATGTTGGACGAGAACATAATTATTCTCCGCCTATTATCTCATCCACCCCTATCCGAGGACGCGCTAGCCGGCAAGCTTAGAAGAATTCTTGACTCAACGCGTAACACACTAGAGAGAAACGGGTTCAATGTTCTCAGAGGGCTTATGGTTCATGCAAGAAGGGATTTCTTTCTCGTCTTCCAGCTCGAAACATCTGTTCTGCCTCCTCTTGAAAAGAAGATTGGTCCCCCCGTATGGCATACTAACTCTAAAAACTTTCTGAGAAAATGGGCTTCTCATACACCGGCACCCTTCATAGACGGCGACAGATGGGTTGTTATCTCGGAACGAAAAATAAGGAAGGCCGAGGAAGTGATCATGAACGCGCTGAAAGTATACAAGGGCTTTGAATGGGAGATTATGAGAGGAGAGGAATCCTACTGGAAGATTGCGGAGGATGAATACCGCGAGATAAAAGGAGTCTTAGCGGGGAGCGAGATTTGGATCTACTGCTTGAAGAAATACGTGAGTGGGCACAAATTATAACGTATCCTGTACCCTACTCCGAGGAGCTTTTTAGGAGGGTTACAGAGTTCAGAATGCTAGGCATCAAGCGGTTTATCGAAGAAGGTGGAGTCGAGGTTCTAGGAAAGAGAGTTCTAGGAAAGGGAACCGTAGGTATAGTTGTCAGGGCTGAATTCATTGGAGGAACGAGTGTTGCCGTGAAAATACGAAGACTAGATGCATCACGCGCCACTCTTCTACGCGAAGCAAGAATACTTCATAAGATCAATGCTTTAAATGTAGGTCCCAGGCTCATAGCAGCTTCCAGAAACTTCCTGGTTTGGAAATTTGTTGAGGGCGTCCCCCTAGATGAATGGATACTGAAAAGCAGTGCGACAGAAATACGCCTCACTTTTAGCCTTATCCTCAGCCAACTCTGGACTCTTGACAGGATAGGTGTAGCACATAATGAGCTTTCGAGGTTTAAAGATCACATACTCATCCAGAGAGACGGTACGCCTGTGATTATCGATTTCGAGTCATCCTCGGAAAACAAGTTTGCATCCAATATTCCTCAATTCCTTGGCTTTCTGCTTAATGAGAACTCACGGCTTGCAAGGATACTCTACGAGAAACTAGGGGTAAAAAAGTCTCGCGAAGAAATAGTGCAAACATTAAGAAATTACAAGAAGGGAAGGGCCTCTCTCTACGATATTTATGCTCTTCTAGAGTGAGAAATTCTCATTTTAAGGTCTCGATCACGATATATGTTTTTGTCTCGCGTACCCCTTCAAGTGTATTTATCTTGTTCAAGACCTGGTCAAGAAGGCTTTGTGAAACATGTATCACAACATCATATTCTCCGGTCACTCTGTACACTTTTTCAAGCGGCATTTCTCTAAGTATAGAATATATGTGAAGTCGTTTTTGAGGCTCAAGTTTTAGCATGATCAAAGCTGTGCCGCTTTGCCCTGAGATCATTTGGACTGCTTTCTCTGTTAGATCAATAAAACCTCTTCCCGTGCGTATAAGACCATGCTCGCGTAGCTTCTTGAGATGCATGTTTAGTGCCTGTCTAGTAATGCCCAAGTTTTTAGCTATAGAGCTTTGGGTTTCAGTGACTGTATAGACACGGATTGGTTGACTTTTTTTGAAGAAATAATTTAATAGTTCAAATTGTTTTTCAGTAAGGGTTCCTGAATCCATAAGTCTATTAATACAAATGTAAAAATAAATTTTTCTTATTTACCCAGGTGATTCAGCAACTCGTTTCACGAAGCATACCCCTGATAAACTTTTAATCATAGTTAATCAAAGAGGGAGTTATGAGTATAAGTGTTCCATATGTGCCTAGCCCGCCCGAAGTTATCAAAAAGGCGTTCCAAATAGCTGACTTGAAGCCGGGCGAGCTTGTTCTTGACCCAGGGTGCGGTGATGGCAGGTCTCTCGTAATAGCATCCAAGTACTTCGGGGCTAGAGGTGTGGGTATTGAGATTAGGAAGGATTTACTCGAGACCGCTATGAGAAGGATAGTGGACGAGGGAGTATCGGATAAGGTTTTACTGATACACGGAAGCTTCTACGATATAAAGTTTCCTCCAGCCGATGTTGTTTTCCTCTATTTGTTAACTTCAGTAAATGAACGTCTCAGACCGAAACTAGAAAGAGAGCTTAAGCCGGACACGAGGATAGTCTCACACGACTTTGAAATAACGGGCTGGAAGCCTGTGGAGGTAGTGACTGTTGAAGAGGGCGGCAGGACTCACAAAATCTATTTTTATATAGTCGGCGAGAGTAGGAGGACATGATATGTCTTCTGAAGAGGTTATTGTGGAAGTTGAAAATATCTCGAAAAACTCCATGGAAGTCAAAATCAGGGGCGAGGGGCATACAATACTAAACATGCTCGTAGATGAACTAAACAAGAATCCCCATGTTACAGCATCGTATAAGATTGATCACCCTCTTTTACCCTTTGCCCATCTACTGATCCAAACAGATGGAACACTATCCCCTATAGAGGCTCTGCGTGAAGCAACATCCTCACTTAAAAACAAGTTGGAAGCATTGCGGGAGTCCTTACGGAAAGGGACGACTTAATTTCTATACTTTCAAATAAGGATCTGGCCAGGCTTGGAGATGCTTTGGTAAACTTTGTAGTTTCAGCTGCACTCACGCTGGCCACGGGGAAAATAAAAGGGGTTAAAGTACCCGGCAAGCTTTTAAACAAGGTTTATCATCTATCAGGCTTGTCTTCTATGCGCCTACCTTACCATGTTGAGCCCGGAGAGAGCGTAGAATCGCTTCTTGGCTTCGCTTGGCTGAAAAACTGTATAAGTTGTGAGGTGGCCGCGGAAATTGTCTACTCAGCTGTTAAAAATGGCAAAAGTATTGAGGAGGCTCTGTCAATCCTGGTAAACGAGATCTTAAGACGATGTGCTTGACTGTGCGGCGAGTATCCTTCGCTTAAAGTTTCGAAGGTTCCTCCTTCGCGGGATGAGGTTTTTTCTGGGCTTTGGAGGTATTTTGGGAGTAGCATTTCTTACTTTTCCTGCTTTCGTTAAACTACCGTGTGAAGGCATAAATTATTCCCGGATTCCCTCTTTTATTCAATAATATAAGCTTTTCTCTAATGTTGATCTGCGGAAACAGTTTCTTTTCGATTATATTTTCTCTTGATTCAGGCTTTGGCAGAATGGAAGTAAACTGTGTTAAACTTAAAAATTCACATAGACTTTGGAAAACGTTAACCATGGAGGACTCTGGATACAGTCCGCGTGTAAGGGAGTTGTTAGAGAGTAATGGTGTTAAAGTCTTTGACCTCGTCTCGGTGCAATTAAAAGATGGGATCAACCTAAGAGGTATTATTTTACCCAGGCCTTCGACCGGGGAACGAGACGCACTTGTTCTTAAGCTTGAGAACGGTTACAACGTAGGTATTCTTGTGGATAGGATCAAGGAAATCAGGCTCGAAGAAGAGGCTCATGTCAAGCAGGAGCAGATCTTGGAATCTACGAGAAAAACTCTCGCGAAGGCAAAAGTTCACTTTATAGGTACGGGCGGGACGATAGCTTCAAGGGTAGATTACGCGACGGGCGCGGTTTATCCGTATTTCACAGCTGAAGAGCTGTACTCGATGATACCTGAACTTGAGGAGATTGCACTAATTGAGAGCGAGACAATTTTCAACATCTTCAGTGAGGATATGACACCATCACAATGGAGCCAGATAGCCAGAAAGATAAAACAGGTGTTCGAGCAAAATGCTCCTGCAGGAGTAGTGGTAGCCCACGGCACCGATACTATGCACTACTCGGCCTCCGCGATTGCGTTCGCTGTTCAGAAGGCACCGGGTCCCATTGTCTTCACAGGAGCCCAGAGATCATCCGACAGGCCTTCCAGCGACGCATCGCTAAACGTAATCGGAGCCACAATCACTGCTGTCGATGCCCCATTTGCCGAATCGGTTATAGTAATGCATGGGAGTGTTAACGATGACAAGCTTCTCGTTCACAGGGGTGTGCGTGCTAGGAAGATGCATACGAGCAGGAGAGACGCATTCATAAGCATTAATGAGTTGCCACTTGCATCTGTAGATCCATATTCTAAGAAACTCAGCCTGTTAACAAAAGAGTACAAACAGAAGAGCAATGATCTAGAAGTATACCCTGAATTTAGCGAGAAAGTGGCTTTAGTAAAGTTCTACCCTGGAATGGATCCATCGATCTTTGAATTCTACCGAGATAAGGGGTATCATGGTCTAGTAATAGAAGGCACGGGATTGGGGCATGTTAACAGTAAGTTGATTAGCGTTTTGGGAGGGCTCGTTAAAGATGGGATGGTTGTTGTAATGGCTTCGCAATGCCTTTGGGGGTCTATCAACATGAACGTTTATCGTACAGGAGTAGAGCTACTTAGAGCTGGAGTTTTACCAGCTGGAAACATGCTTCCTGAGACATCATACGTTAAGCTAAGCTGGGTTTTCGGCCAAACTACCGAGGTCGAAGAGGCCGTCAAGTTATTCAAAAAGAACATAGCCTTCGAAACCTCTGAGAGGAACGAGTACAAGTTTTACCCTGGAGCCTGGTGGTGGCAATGACGACACTGTCAAGGAAGATAAAGTGCGGCATAGAGATACACCAGATGCTAGACACCCAGTCAAAACTGTTCTGTTCCTGTCCCACGAAAATCAGAAAGGATCCCCCAGACTTCACTTTCCTGCGGAGGTTGAGGCTGGCGCGAAGCGAGATCGGCGAGATAGACCCTGCTGCCTTGTTTGAATTCGAGAAAGGGCTCCAATTCCTCTATGAGGGCTACAATGACAGCGTTTGTTTAGTGGAAATGGACGAGGAGCCGCCCCACCCTACAAACATGGAAGCATTGACTATTGCGCTTAAGTTCGCTCTACTAGTCAACGCGAGAATTATTGATGAAATCCACGTGATGAGGAAAATAGTGATAGACGGGTCTAACACCACGGGGTTTCAGCGAACAATGCTTGTGGCTGTTGGCGGCTCGATAAACGTGAAGGGCAAAGAGATACCAATTGAAACAATATGCTTAGAGGAGGATGCGGCTAGGAAGATCGATGAAAGAAAAGACCAGCAGACAGTAATTTACCGGCTTGACAGGCTAGGAATACCCCTAATTGAGGTGGCAACCGGTCCGGTCATCGAGTCCCCTGAGGAGGCTCGTGAAGTGGCCCACTATATCGGGCTTCTCTTAAGATCTCTGGGGAAAGTAAAGAGGGGGCTGGGGACTATAAGGCAGGATCTTAACATATCTGTTGAGGGGGGTGCAAGGGTTGAGGTTAAGGGAGTACAGTACCTAGATTTAATCCCGCTTGTTGTTGAAAACGAGGTTAAAAGACAGGTAAAACTCCTCGAAATAAGAGACGAGCTTGTCGCCCGTGGGCTCTCTGTAACGGACATCCTTTTCGAGCCCGTCGACGTCTCCAAGTACTTTGAAAAAACAAAGTCTAAGGTGGCGAGAAGTGCCCTGGAAAAGGGCGGTGTTGCCCTGGCCTTGAAGCTCAAGGGGTTCAAGGGCATCCTTGGAAAGGAGATACAGCCGGGTAGAAGGTTTGGTACGGAGTTGGCTGACAGGGCTCGCTACTGGGCGAGGGTTGGAGGGATATTTCACAGCGACGAGCTTCCGGGTTATGGCATCTCGGAGGAGGAAGTTAAAATCCTCTCGGAGGTTCTCAGTCTAGGAGAAAACGATGCCTTCGTGCTGGTATTTGACGAGAGAGAAAAAGCCTTGAAAGCACTTGAAGCTGTTTACAAGAGAGTATTGGAAGCTTTCTCCGGAGTACCAGAGGAGACGAGGGCGGCAAACACTGACGGAACCACACGGTTTATGCGGCCTAGGCCTGGTAAAGCAAGGATGTACCCGGAAACAGATATTAGACCTATCGTAATATCGTCACAGTTGATAGAAAAACTTAAAGGAGAGCTTCCGGAGCCACCTGAGGAAACCTTAAAGAGATTAAAGAAACACTATGGTCTCTCAGACGTGTTGGCCCAGCAGCTTTTCAGCTCAGAGTACCTTTTCTTCTTTGAAGAGCTAGTACAGGAGACGGGCGTACAGCCAGTTATAGCTGCTACCCTGCTCACGAATACTTTGAAAAGCCTGAGACGAGAGGGAGTTAACGTCGAAGTGTTAGAAGAGGAGCACATAAAGAGGGTTTTAAAGGCGGTTGCCGAGAACAAGCTAGCGAAGGAGGCAATACCGGAAGTCTTAAGAGCACTAGCCGAGAACCCTGAGTCTAGTGTGGAGGACGTGATTGAGAAGCTGTCTCTACGAGGTCTAACATTGCAGGAGCTTGAGCGTTTGGTGGATGAGATTATATCTGAGAGGAAGCAGTTGATAATGGAGAAAAAGGAAAAGGCTTTTAGCCCAATCATGGGAATAGTCATGGAGAAGGTTAGGGGTAAAATCGACGGAAAAATAGTCGCAGAGGTTGTGCGTAAAAAGATAACTGAGGCTATTTCTTCTTAGGCTCCCTCCTTAGCTTAACCAACTCGACAGCTATCTTTTTTAAAACAACACTTTTCCGGTCTGCCGTCCTCACGATAATTCTTCCCTCGCTCTCATACCAGAAAGCCGGGAATTTTTTATCGCTCTCTATTAAGACGTCAGTATAGCCGGCGTTTTTAGCTGCTAACACCAGTTCATCTACGCGAGGCTTTTCGACAGATAAAACTTTAGGGACGCGGCGCCCCTTATCCCGGGGTTTTAGAGAATCAAAGTATACGGTCCAGATTATCTTGCCTTCTCTTTTCTTCATGAAGACTCCACAAGAACAGCATTCACAACGCCATCCTGTCCTGGACGCGAGGTCACAACGGCTTTACCGGCTTCCGTTTGAATAACTGCTCCCCGAGTTATAACTCCCCTCCTAGCAAGGTTCCTGTTGGAGGGATTGTCCAGAACCTTCAAAATTTTTACGCGAATAGTCTTCTTTTGGCTTGGAATATATACGTTAGCCTCTGCTGCAACTTTCACTCTAACCTTATAGTTTCCTCCGCGAGCACGGATTACTTTAACTTCAGTCCTATTGCCGACCGTAGGGTTAAGTGGGTATCGACCGGTAAGGTATTTTCTCTTAACCTTTACATGCCTACTTTTAAGCCCTCCGCTTATCTTTCTCAAGTCATTACCGTGGTATATTCCCATGACCTATACCCTATCTCCCTACTCTACGAGCCTTTTTAGTTTTTCGCTACCGTTTGAACACAAGTTTATTTACTCGTAATGCCTAATGTTATGGGTCTATTATGAGGGTCGTTGAAAAGGGAAGGATTAAAATACTCTTAAACAGGGATGTTCAACCTCACTATCTCGTAGCTGGGTTTCACGGAATAGGCCACGTTGGATGGATATCAGTGAGGCACCTAGTCGAAAAAACCAATGCGGAGAGAGTAGGATACGTTTTTTCACCCTACATGCAGCCATTTGTATCGATAAAGAAGGGGGTCAAGACTCCCTACGAGTTCTACCTTACCGGTGACACCCTGTATTTCTTGCCGAACGTCCCGCTAAGTCAAAAGGATGCCTCCATAGTCACTTTGAGCCTAGCAGAGTTCGCACTCGAGGTTGGAGTGCGAGAGGCTATACTATTTGGAGGACTCGACCATCGTTTTAAGGAGGATGACAAGATTCGCTTAGCACCGACCACGGCGTTCTATAACGAGCGGAGGGAATTATTCGAAACCGGTAAGCTTAAACTCATCGAGGAGGGCTTAGGGGTGGTTGGCCCCCTAGCAATTCTTCTTTCAGTGTTTGAAGCTGAGGGTGTACCGGCAGTAGCGATACTGCCATACGCAGCCCCGGACAGACCTGATCCCAAGGCAGCCGCCGAGGCTCTACGGATGTTCAACGAGATTTATGGCTATAGCGTAACGGTTGATGAGTTGATCGAGGAGGGCACAATGCTTGAGAGAGAGTTAGAGGAAGTTGAGAGGAAAATGAGAGAGATGGTTAAGGAGAGAGAGCCTCCTGTCTATCACGTGTAATCATCCCTTTAAGGATGGCCACTGCATCTAGTATCTTCTTTGAAGTTCTCTCATGTTCACTCAAAGCTTTTTCATAGCTGGGAAGGCTTACCTCCATAAAAATGACCCCCTCGTCTCTTAACTTGTTCCCCATTTTTCTCACGAATTTGCTTGGAAGAGAATAATATGCGAGAACAACCCCCCGGTAAGCCTTGTTTAAGATAAACCAAACCACGTCCGCAAGGATTTCATCCTTTGCCTCTTCGAACACGAGCCTGCTCGCCTCGTATTGAGACAAGGGATAGAAGCCGTCGAGCTCTACAGGTATTATGGAAAATGCTGGCGAAATGACAGCTACATCATACTCACTAAGAATGCTCATAGCATTGGTAAGAAACTCCTTTATTAGTCCAAACCGCGTAAAGGGTTTTTGCGGGGTTTCTTCAAATAAGATGAGAATGTCGCTTCTACTCTTATACCTAGTCTTGAGCCTATTGACATGTCTAACTACCTCTGGCCTATATCTGCTAGGAGCTCCAAGGAAGAATATCCCCCTTGGATTGGACCTCGTAGAAGGATGAATTTTAGCAAAGAACTCGGAGTACCTTAAAAACTCCCTAAAAGCGTTTGTAAGCGCGGGGTGGGCCCGGGCCTTTTCCTCCACTAGCTCCCAGAGCCTGCCCTCATGTATTGCTTGTTTTATCCGTTTTATCTCTTCCCAAATAACGTAAAGGTTGTGGAGAGCTATCAGCTCCACGCGTTCTTGTGATGGAAGCTCTCGCAGCTCGCGTGCGGTATACTTGGAGCAAACAGGGCAAGAACAGGGTAGCTCTTCAACGTCTTGCAGCCTCAATGTCCCCCTGGAAGTTATTATCCTATTGTTTCTAGCATATAGTGCGTAAGATGCGGAATCAAAGACGTCTACACCCATGGCTACGGCGAGAGGTAAGATCAACGGGTGCCCAGCTCCGAATAAATGTAATGGTGCACCCCACGGTAGATTTAGTCTTGCGGTCATTACAAGCCTAACGACCTCCTCGTAATCATACTCCTCCATAAACTGTGTCGGCCCCCCTACGGCATAAAGATCTGCTGGTATCTGGGAAGCCTGTCGAGCAGAATACGCGACAAGGCTTGTGTGAACACCGCCTTGAATTGGAGCGACAAGCAGCATGCCTTTTCTATCTACCTGGGCGGCTTCGCGTAACCGCTTGAGAGTCTCCTCAACCTCCGCACGAGCCTGTTGGAAGGGGGTTTCACGCCTTGTTGGGATGTCTAATATGACCCCGACATCTGATCCGATCTCTATTTGATATGTGAAGATTTCGAGTGGGCTTACCTCAACCTTCCCATAGACTAGAAGCTGGTAAGCTCCTGAGTCAGTGTAAACTGGGCCGTCCACACCCAGGATACCGTGAACTGTTAGTTCCTTAGCCAGGTCGCCGTAGTTCCTCTTTATGATGTAAGAGTTGGTGATGAGCATGGGAAAGCCTATCTCTTTTATTCTCTTCGCGGAAATAATCTGCCTGCTTGGATTAATCACAGGTGTCAGAGTGGGCGTCTCAACAACGCCCCGCCTGGTATAAAGTTTCCCCCGTCGCCCAAAGATATCGATCTCTTCAATCTCAAATACCTCGTTCCAAACCACGCGTTCTTAGGAAACATAAAACTTATTATAATTCACGCTAAGTGTGTAGCGGAGAGAGAAAAATGAAGGGAACAATCACAAGCATGGGCATCGTGTCCTACGCTAATGTTAAGCGTGTCCAGATAGAGATCGAGGGAGAAACACTAGACGTAGAAATACCTGACAAACTACTACAGGAAGTAGGAGCTGACCCCAGAGTGGGAAGTGAAGTTGAGGTCGAGCTCTCTAGGGAGCCTGGAGACCTATCTTACTGGCAAATAGTCATGTCAGCCGAAACATATCTTAAACAAGAGGCACAGGGAAAAATCTATGCCTCGGCGGGCGGGTTGCAAGTCGTAATACCCTCGAAAATCCTTGGCGATAAAATTGATATTGGTGAAAAGGTTTACCTGAAGCTTCGCTTCTAATAGGAGTTGGACGTTAGATTTTTAGTTGAAGCCCACAAATAAGAATTTGCCAAGTTATGTTAAATGTTAAGCAGCTTGAGGCTTTACTTGAGTGGGCCAGAGCTAAGAACGCAGTTATAGACTTCTTTTTCCGGGAGACAAACTACAGGCTCAGAATAGACAAAATGTTTCGCGCTGTAGACCAGAGTGGGAATGCTGTGTCCTGGGCCAAGGCGTTTGGCACGAAAAAGCCCTGGGACATTCTTGAAGCCTTTACCCTCGACAAGATTATAATAAGGCTTGAGGGTAAAGAGGAGGTATACCCTAACGTCCAGGCATTGACGCGCGCAATTTCATTAAAGGTTTAACTGTGTACATATAATCCTTTGAAGCCTATTGATGGCGAATTTGATGTCTTCCTCACTCACTGTTTTTCTCTCCGCATGTTTAGATGCGTCAACCGCTTCGCGTGCGATTTCCTGAGCAATTTTCTCGAGAAAATTCCTCAGTAGGATTACTGCGTCCTCGCTAACCCTCTCAGCTCCCTGTCTGTGAAGTATCCTGTCAATAGGGGCTAGGGGGATCTCGTATTCTTTTTTCTTTACAGGCATAATTTTATCCTTCTGTTTTATTTCAAACATATATTAAAAATTTTTTCCTCTGTTGTTGAACGAAAGAGGTTTTATGAAGCCCTAGTTCCAATTGGAACATTGCATAAGCAAGCAAGTGCAAAAATTTTTAAGAGTGGATGTCAGCGAAAGACCAGGGAGATAGAATGGGTAATGTACGGACAAAGCTCGTCAAGAGGACCTCGAAGATGCTTGCGGAAAAGTTTGGAGACTATTTCACGACAGATTTCCAGTTTAACAAGGAAAAGGTATCCGAGCTTATAGATACGCCATCAAAAAAGCTTCGAAACCAAATAGCAGGGTATGTTACGCGTCAAATAAAGCGCAAAAAGATGATAGAGACACAGCTCAGCCTCAGGCAAGAAATAACAACTACAGACGAAGAGGAATATATACGACAGATCGAAGGAGTGTAAGTGACCGTCACCGCCGCGTGCGCACCCGGGGCCGGCTCCCGGTTACCCTTCTTTAGGGGTATTCTCTGGCTCCTGATGATGTTGTCTTTTTCTTCTTGGTGAGGTCCTAGGCTGACGTCATGCCAGACTACAGGAAGGCATTCGACGGCATGGATGTGATGCTCAGGTAGGCTAGAAGAACTTCAAAGCGGGATTTAAGGCCTCCTCGAGGACTGGGAGGTGGGGAGGACATACTAGGGGTCTCCCCCGAGATTATAGAGGGTGGGAATGGCTTCGGCCTGCCTGGGGCCTCATAGAAAAGTGCTCTGGATTTGTAGTGAAAATTATTATGCTCCTCACGGTCTATAGCCTAGAAAAATATTTTACCCTTTTACTAACTTATCAACACTGGCGGGGGTGCCCGAGCTAGGACAAAGGGGGCGGACTTAGGATCACAGAGATAAGAGCTCCGCTGGCGTCGGCCTGCCCGGGTTCGAATCCCGGCCCCCGCACTTCTCTCATTTAAAACCTTATCCTAGTGTAGCATCTATGTTCCTACTCCTCCGAAAATATAGAAAAATACTTCTGTCGGGCACACTATGAAAAGAAACATTTAAATTACCTCCAGAGACATTCAACGCGGTGTACTGTTAGATGAGGCACTCCCATGGCTATAGAAGCCGCGGAAGAAAGATCTTTAGGATAACCCCCAGGTTACGAGGATATAGAGGGTTAAGCAGGCTAATGCAAGAGTACAATATAGGTGATACTGTTGTTATTGATGTCAACCCAACGTTCATAGAAACAGCGCCACATCGTAGATATCAAGGAAAGGTGGGGAAGATAATAGAGCGCAGAGGAAGGGCTTACGTTATCGAGATCCGAGTTGGGAACAAGATCAAGAAAATCATAACAACATCTGAACACATTATCCCATTTAAACAAGCAGGCTCTTAGCCTTCAATTGTCTGTTCTCGATAGCCATTTCTTCCTCTAGTCGATATTTATAACGTCTAGTTCTATCTTCTCTACGCTCTTCCCGAGAATTCCGGCTATGCTGGGGTTAGTACGGCCCCCGTCTCCATGAATAAATTCCTTGATATAGAATCCTCCTTGGGCATCAATTAGAAGTTCGATTTCTCGGTCGGAGACTCTGGAGGCCTCAACCCTGTATACAACTTTACGCCTCAGCTTGTCGGCCCTCCGGTGTAGGACTCTAGTAGGAGTTTTCTGTTCAACTGTCACGCCATTAAAACTACTGTTTATTTTTTCTATGTCCTCATCCGATATTGGTGACGAGAAAGTAACAAGGGCTCGATATGTTTTCCTGGCTATTTCCGCTAGACTCTTAAGCGTTTTGATACTTCTACGCTCGCAGTAAGCAAGGCCTTCAACTTCAATTAATCCACCCGCGCGAGTATTAATTAGACGCTCGAGTTCTTCCAGGTTTACACTACGTTTCCTAGGACGCCTTAGCTCTAGAACGAAAGGCCTGCCTTTACCAAGTGTCCTAACATCTATATCTTCTCTTCCCCCTGCATGGAATCTTGCACCCGTTGCTTGGAAAAGCTCTATAGCTGGCTGTGCGATAAGTTCTTCTATAGAGGTCTTGTATTTTATTCTGTCGTCTGAGTAGGGCCAAGGGTTCTGAGGTAGCCCCCTGACGAGTTTTCTATATCTTCCACATACAAAGACCGGTTGAGGGATCATCTCAATATTGTCCCCCTCTAAATCAAGTATTATGAGTAAATCAGGCTTCTCTGGATCGTATTCTTTTCCAGTGATTCTTGAAAAAATTTTCCCTACTTCACGAGTCACTTCATTTTTGAGTGACTCTGCGTCACTGAGCTTATATCTGCGCCACAACTCTTCTTCCCTCTTAAGAGTTTCAAGTGGCAGTCTAACTCCAAACTGGAAGGTCTTAAACTCGTAGCTTAAAGCCTCCCTAGCAGCCTGAGCGGCTATATCCTCGTATCTTTCGGTTATACCTCCACAAACGTGACACTTCTCACGGACGGTAGTTTGTCCCTCTAAACTTGAAAGAATAATTCTCGCAGGCTCAAACCCCCCAGCGCTAAGACTCCTCAAAAGTTTCAAGTTAAGTTCTCGGGGAGAGCTCTTATATGCTTCTAGAAAAAGAACGGTCTTTATAGCCTTCCCGCGTTCAGCATTGCTTAGACCATAACCTCTTAAGCCGAAAAGCCTACCGAGGCACGAATCGCAAAGCACGTATCCATTTTCGAGTATTTCCTTGGCAACCTCCACGATCATTTTGACCTACAACTAGGCTTTCAGGCATCTTAAAAACCATGCCTAAAGTGCGTATCTCTGCGCCCCTCGTAGGGGGGTGAAGGACGCGAAGAAGGGCCGAAAGGTGGATTAACGAAAAGGTAGCGTACCTGGGGCTCGCTCAACTCCTCCAAGATCCGATCCACAAGGAGCTCTACGGGCTTGATGCCCGTTCGCCTCTCAAGATCTTCAAATGACTCAAAAGGCTTTTTACTCCGTTCCTCGAGAATTTTCCAGAGCGTCTTCTTACCTATCCCTTTTAGGAGTTCGAGCTCATGGGCCTTTTTAGACAGTGGTTGCGCTTTATTAAAGAATTCTACGAATTTTTTCTCCCTCTCTAGGACAATATTCGACACGATGTCTCTTAAGATAGACTTAGCGTTCCCTGTCAGGTCTTCATGTCTTATAATTCTAACAGAATGTATAAGGCCGGCCTCTACGCCTGCCGCAAGATCCATTTTCTCCCCTACTTTCACCTGGGGTATTATCTTTTCATCCACTCTGAGCTCCATCAGTAAAAGTTTCTCCTCGCCTATCCCCTGGACGAGAGGATAAGGTATCCTTCTTATAGGATCCCCATATGGCAGAACGTCTAATACGATTAGGGAGCTCTCAGGAGTCCTGAGGGTTCTTCTGAAATCATGCCTAAACATGTGACAACCCCAAGAGAAGCTTGTGAAAAGTTACTCAGAGTTAACGATCTCCAAGATGCGTTTATAGTCCTCTTCTGAAAAGACTTTACTCAATGGTAAAAATACGAGTCTGATCTCTCCCGGATCTTGGGGTTTCAGATTAACGAGTTGAACCGCAATATCCTCTGGTATGTCAAAGGTTTTTATAAGCTCCTCAACTTTAGCCCTTGCTCGCTGGGGGTCATTTTCCTTAGAAAACCTTCTAGCATACTCCAGAGTGTATCGCTCGAGGTTTGTAAGCTCTCTAACCCTTTCCTCTTTCTCTAGGATTTCCCGTAACTCAGCGAGCGTCAGATTCCTCTCGTTAATAATCCTTGGCAATGTAGATGACACCTATTCTTTATTTTTATCTTTTTAACTATTTAATGTTTTTCTATTTTTTAAGAAAAGGAAAAAATACCCGAAAACAAAGAACCATGAAGAGACCCTACCTTTACTTTCTATACACTGTAAAAAGCGCCGGGGCCGGGATTCCCGCATAGCCTCATAGGCTATGTTTCGAACCCGGGACCGCCCGGTTAACAGCCGGGCGCTCCACCTGGCTGAGCTACCCCGGCTCAACTCCTTTATTTAAGCTGACTCATTTAAAATTTATGTTTGGCTTGTTGTGAGATGCTTAGATGCGCTTTTACCGTTGTGTGCACATGCAAACTCTTCTTTAAGCATTAACATGTATCTCGATAACTTTGGATAGTCGGGCTTTTCTCCTCTTCTTCTAAGCCTCTTAAAGCTCCTGGGATCATGGATAGAAGAAGAGTAGGCTTAGCGTAGTACAAAGATACTATATCCGTCTTTTTCACATTTGTATTTGAAGCATAATTTTGTCTGTTTCATGTTTGAATATTTGACGTACATGAGAAGGTTGATAGTATCCGTATTGCTCGTAATCTTGCTAAGCAGTGTAGCTGCTATGATACTTGCAGCAGAGACTACACCCGTGTTTTATGCGCGTGTAGACTATTTGCTCAGAACCGAGGAGAACGTCGAGCTTGACTTTGGAAGCAAGAGCATAATAAAGCTCTCCAGTTATGCCGCTCCCCCGGGATTCACGCTCGAATCTTTTACCGTAGTGTTCGAAGGAAAAACTCCAGCTCAAGTGATCCCGATCGAATATGATAAGATAAGTAAAAACATGGATGTTTTGACGTCTGTCACCTCGTTTTCTGGAGAGATAACTTTAGGTAGTAATGGCTACAACGGTACGGTGAAGGCTAAGCTGGTAACAGTCTTCAAGAGGAGCAGTTGGGTTCCTCTACAAGACAACTTAACTATCGATACGAGCGAGTTCAAGGATACTGGGCTCCAGGTAGTCGTAAAAGTCACCATTGACAATTACGCGCCCTATGCCGTCAAATCCGTGACTGACCCGAAAGGGAATGAGCTCACAAGCCTTAGTATGCAGGACAAGCTTCCCGCTGGGGCCTTCAAGGTAGATCCTAAGCACGTAGAATTTGATGCTACGACGATAGGCTTCGGGAAGTACAAAATAGCTTTTAATGTGGGGGACGACTACAAGCTGCCAAACAGCTTTCTCGTAATTGAGGATCGATACATGGAGGTCACTATTCCGGCCAAGACTTCTAAAAACTACATGTTGAAGAGCAAGGCAGGCTGGAACACCCTGGGCTTCATTATCGTCTTATACTCAGTCACTCCAGGTCCCCTTTCAAGTGACGCTCGCGTAACAGGCGCTCTAGTTGACAAGGCATTCGAGAGGAGTGAAGAATTCGAAATAAGGGGAGCATCTCTCTTAATACCACCCTTACTGATGAACTACTGGATAAAGGCCTTCCTCGTTTACGGTAACTCAGCCGTCATCTCCAATAACGAGGGACATGATATCCAAGCCATCGTGATACCGATCTATTACAGACAAATAGGAACATGGACGCCCAAAGGGCTTGTAGCCACCATAAACAAGAAAGACGTGGCTGATGCTTATAGTGCGTACTTGGTAGTACAGGTACCAACAATCGCTACCATTCAATCGATAACACTACCTGGAGGCCAGAAGATCGAGGGAGTCGAGAGCTTCACATCCAACTGGCTTGGGACTTGGCGCAGTGCCGTGATTGAAAAGACTGAAGCATCAATACAGGTAAAGAACGGGGATAGTATAGAGGAGGGAGACTACTTTGTCGAGATATCATGGAAGCCGGTAAAGATGATATTCACTGATCCTAAAGGTAACCCCGTACCAGGTGTCCAAGTCTCTGTGGAAGGCCCACAGACCGCCCAGGTGGTAAGCGGGGTTGACGGTGTAGCGTCAATTAACGTCTATACACCAGGAGTTTACAGTATCAGGGCTAACTTCAAGGGTTCAACTATTGCTGCACTGACTCTTGGAACACTGATAGACACTGACTTCAACATAGAGTGCAAGGTATACAGGTTGACTGTAAACGTGAAAAACGCACTGGGCAACCCTATCGCCGGAGCCTCAGTCACTATAACTAACGGCAACTATACACAAACCTTGGAGAGCGACTCTTCCGGAAGCGTGGTCTTCAACCAGATGCCAGTAGGAGTGTACACCGTCACGGCACAGTACAAGAGGATAACATCATCGATGAAAGTCACACTCGACGGTGACAAGAATGTCGACATAAACACTGGCATACTCTTCGATATACCCTTCGTAGGGCCTGTTACAGCCATGGAAGTAGCAGCTGTCTCTGCTGCAGCGGCGGTGACTTCGGCGCTGTTCTTCAGGCCTAGGAAGGAAGAGGAAGTGGCCGAAATAGAGATCGGCTGAACGCTCGGAGGATAAGATGAGCGGTCATCCCAAGAAAAAGTGTAGTTTATTCTTTTTACCGCTTGTTTGTTTATCTCCTGGTTTTTCAAAATCAGATTTTCTCGCTAAGCTTCAAGGGTTTGGATTTAGTCCCAGTGAAAGTAATGGTGGTGTCATAAGCTTTACACTTGAAGGCTTCGATATTACTCTAGAATACACTGGGGGCGTGATAAGGGCCTGTTCGGAGAGCGAAAAAGCTCTAAAGATATTTAGGAAGACAATACTGGATCATTTTCTCTTGGAGTGTCGCGATAACCCTGAGGTTATACTTGTATTATCGGATGGTAAGCAGATTGAAGCGTACCCTGAAATGGGACTTGGCTCATGGTTTTTCCAGGCAACACAAAATCTAGTCCCCGTCTTTCTTATCATTGCATCCGTCGCTCTCCCCATTCTCTTCAGCCTATATGGGATTGCGACACCTTTGCTAGCCTCGCTTGTGACAATAATGGCCTTGCTCGTTTTCCTGTCAATACTTCCACTTGTCTATCGTGGGTCAAGCTGTATAAGGGTTCCTCGGGACTCTAAAACTCTCTTCCTTGTTCGAGTGCAGCTTAACGGACTATCAAGCGAGGATGTAACACTCTTAGCTATAGTGAAACACATTCTTTCACGGGAAAGAAGAGTTCTAGACGAAGAGAGAATAAAGAGATTGTTGGATGACATAGGGTTAAGTTATGAGAGGGTAACTGTTGAAGAGATAAGCCTTGCTGATATTCTGCAATCCGTGTGTAAAAAAGTTGGGGTGAAAGCTGATTTGTGTATTGTGCCCTCTTCTCGAAGGAACGCTTACGCTTTGGGTTTAATCCCAAAGCTTGCGAGGATATATTTGACTGTGGGCTTGTTATTGGATTTGAGCCAAAGGGAGGTCGAGGCGGTTCTGGCTCACGAGCTAGCCCACCTCAAGAACAGGCACATATTAAAGGTTTTTTCGCTACTCAGCCTAGAGTACATTGTGAGAACTTACCTTATTACGTCATTTTATGTATTGTTTCCAGTAATCGCAGTGTACTTGCTCGCATACATGTATGTTGTCTCCCGCCTTCTATGGAGGATAGAATTCGCCGCCGATCGAGAAGCGGCACAAGCTTCCGGTGCAGAAAACCTGGTTAGCGCACTGGTAAAGCTGGAGTATCCCGCGCTTCTCAGAAGCGAGAAACCACTAGAAAGGTTAAAATCACGGTGTATCCCTTCGTCTCATCCCCATCCTTTGAACAGGATACTTTACGTTCTCTCTCTTAAGTAATCTTGTAATACGTTTGTAATAGAATTGAAGCTAAGATTTGCCAAGTTTAACCTGGATTTTTACTTCAACGCCATACGTATAGATGTATGCGTAGTCAGGTTATCAAAGCATTAGAGGTTGTCGAGGATCTCCTCGAAAGCGAGGATCTTCCAGACAAGCATAGGAAAGCTCTCTTACAGATCCAGAAATATCTTCTCACCGCATTGGACAGTGTTGTAGATGTGAAAAGCAAGGTTCGAGATATTACTTACACGCTTCAAGAGCTGGCCGAGACGCTGGGCCTCGAAGTTAAGCTCTCATCTCCAAGGTTGCTCTTGGAGGACGAGGACCTCGTCAAAACTATTAGTGAAAGCGCGATGGCAGACATAGAGATAGAGGGCGAGAAAGCCATAATAAGAAAACTCGTAGCGGCTCAGCAGACCACACAGGCGTAGGAGAGGCAACTACTCCTTTCCCGGTGTGCCTACTCTAAACAAGCCTCATCCGCAATCTTAAATAGTTAGCTGTGCAGCGTGAAGTGTGTGAGTCGGTCTAAACCTAGAAGGGTGTCTTCACGGGAAGCTCCAGTGGATCCTGTAAATGAAGAGTTTCGGAGAAAGAGGATGAAGGCTCTTATAATAGGACTTACGTTAATACTGTCTCCCCTGCTATTCATTATTGCTTATTTTCTGGCGCCCGGCTATGATCATATGTATTCAATCATGGCAGTTGTTCTTGCCGGTCTTGGACTACTTTTGATGAACTATTATCTTCAGGAGGCCTACAACTATAAGCTTTACATGAAATTAGCAGGGCTTCTTACTCAGAGGACAGAGCAGCCGATACCGACTCTACAACAGGCTCAACCTCAACCCCAGCCTTCACGCGTTCAGAGCCCCCTAAAGCCCGTACACCCGGGTGTCCCCCAGCAGGCCCCGCAACGACGTGTCCCGCAGCAGCCAGCCGTTTTACAAAGCGCCTCAGACATGTTGTTACAACAGCCGCAACAAGCTAGGGGGGAAGCTCGAGTATCAGCTTATGCAAGACCGCAGCAGCCTTTACAGAAGCCTGTTCAAGCGCGACAACCTAGCATTGAGACTCAACCTATTCAGCCATCCAGGCAGGGAGTTAAGGTTTGTCCCCACTGCGGGCGTGAACTGCCTTACGGCGACCTTCACCTAATATGTCCCTTCTGCGGTGCCCCCCTCAAGTAGACTTCTCCTTGTGTATTATCAGAGCTGCTGAGACTAGTATTGCGATCACTACTAACCACATGCTAGGAGGGCCTTGAGTATCCTCTCTAATCTTTACAGTATAGCTAACCCTCGATGCGCCGTTAGGCGCGAAGATCGCTAGGAAAGTGTCTGGAGTGGACTTCTTAATCCACCCCATGACTATTATATTGTCGAGCTGGTTCACTGCAGAGCCCCTAGTGAAGTCGGGAAAAACTGGTGCAGTGTTAGCAGTTAAATCGATCGGGAAGACGTAGCCTGAGGAGTTTATCATGGTAAAAACGTGCGGCTCTACGGCGTAGAGGGTATAGGTCCACTTATCGATGTTTTGGGTTATGTTCCTCTCAGGGATAAAAACATAGGCATAAGCCAAGTAAGCATCAACCCCACCAATCCTAAGCAGTGCAGTGAGCAATGCATGGATATCTGCGCAGGCCCCTTCTCTCCGCGACAAAGTCACCCCGGGGCATTGAACACCACCTAAAGTGTTCGCGGTATATTTGATGTTTCTATAAACCCAATCGGCTGATCTTGAAACATACTCTCGAATATTGGTTGAGGCGGCTTTTATTTCCCGTCCTATGCTTAGTAGACTTGTAAAGTTTGCGTTCTGTGCTTTGCATGCCCAAAATTGGGATTTGGAAAGTTCAGTTATGTTAGCGGGATACCCCTCGACGTCAGAGGGCATCTCAGCCACCTTACGAAATGGCGGACGTATTACCTCAACTGTTTGTACAAGCGTTATGTTCACCTTTCCCGCGAATGATAGTGGGCCAGGATACGCAAACTTGTTTCCGTCCTCGTCTTTCACCATGGAAAACGCAGTTGTCCTCGAATTGATTAGCAAGGTGGCATTTTTTAATTCCTGCCAGCCAGGGATGTCGGGTGCGATGCGAAAGGCTCTAGCAAAAACATCTTTGTCCACAACGCCGTTTCCCTGAATTATCATCTGAGCTACAATTACGTAGCGTGTTTTGTTGTACTCGAGAGGTATGCTAGTGACCGCAAGCGCAATTAAGGCGACAGTGACTACCTCTTTAAGTATCATTGTCTTCATTGTAACTGGCTCTAAAACCATATTTTACAATTGCCGTTACTGAATGCCGTGATCTCGACCACATCTAGGTGTGGAAAAAAATTAATGTGTCTTATTTACAAGTCTCAAGGGCAGGTAAATCGCTATGAGTGATCGTAGGGGCTATATAGCCAGAATCTCTGGCCCTGTGGTTATAGGCAAGGGAATAAGCGACGTCAAGCTTGGCGAAGTTGTATACGTTGGACAAGAAGGCCTATTAGGGGAGGTTGTGCGAATAGGTCCAGACTACTTCGCAGCCCAAGTTTACGAGGATACAAGCGGGCTCCGACCAAAGGAGCCGATTATAGGAACAGGCAAACTCCTGGTGGCTGAGCTGGGACCAGGACTTATGGCAAGCGTCTTTGACGGCGTCCAGAGGCCCTTAGAGGATATACGAGAACTCGTGGGGCCATTCGTTAAAAGAGGTGTAAAGGTTAACCCTCTGCCTAGGAACAAGAAATGGCACTTTACACCAAGGGTGAGCAAGGGCACCCGCGTAGAAGCCGGAGACATCATTGGCGTAGTACAGGAAACCCCCCTTGTTGAGCACAGAATTATGATACCACCAGGTATGAAAGGACGCATCAAGGAAATAGTGCCAGAAGGTGATTATACCATTGAGGATCCTATTGCTACAATAGAGCTAGACGGGAGAGAAGCTGCCGTATATATGAGGCAGGAATGGCCTGTTAGGCAGGCTAGGCCCTATAAGGAGAGATTATCCAGCGAGGTCCCCCTTCTAATAGGTCAAAGGGTCATCGACACGTTCTTTCCCATAGCTAAAGGTGGCGCCGGCGCAATTCCCGGCGGTTTCGGGACAGGGAAAACTGTAACACTACATAAGGTGGCTATGCACAGCGACTCACAAATAGTGATATACATAGGTTGTGGGGAGCGAGGTAACGAGATAGCGGAAATGTTGATGGAGTTCCCTGAGCTTATAGACCCTAAGTCGGGTCGACCAATTATTGATAGGAGCATAGTGATCGCCAATACTTCAAACATGCCGGTTTCGGCTAGGGAGGCCTCCATATACATGGGAATAACCATAGCTGAATACTATAGAGATCAGGGATACGATGTAACGCTCATCGCAGACTCCACCAGCCGATGGGCCGAAGCCCTGCGGGAGATAGCTGGGAGGCTAGGCGAGCTCCCGGTTGAGAGGGGGTATCCGGCTTATCTTCCAGACAAGATCGCCGAGTTCTATGAGAGAGGTGGTCGTGTTAAGCCTTTAGGGACACCAGAGAGAACAGGCTCTGTTACTGTTTTAGGTGCTGTGTCACCGCCGGGAGGAGACTACAATGAGCCAGTCACCATACACACCTTGAGATTTGTTGGCGTAATGTGGGCGCTCGATACGGATCTAGCATACAGGAGACACTTCCCAGCTATAAACTGGCTTAGAAGTTTCAGCCAGTATGCCGACATCGTTGAGAGATGGTGGGTCAAGAACGTCTCACCTGAGTTTCCTCAATATAGGAGAAGAGCCCTTCGACTAATGACTGTTGCTAGCGAGATCGAAGCCATAGCCTCTGTTGTGGGTGAGGGAGCTCTCCCTGACGACCAACGCTTAATTCTCTTAACCTCCGAGATAATTAAGGAGGGTTTCCTAAGGCAGACAGCTTTAACCGGTGAAGACGTTTTCTGCAAGCCTGAGAAACAGTACTGGATGTTAAAGATGATGATAGACTTCTTCGACAAGGCCTACGAGCTAGTAAAGAAGAGGGTCTCAATAGAAGAAATCACTAAGCTGCCTGAGGTATATGAGATGATGAGAGTAAAAGAGGACGAGCGCGGACTAGAAGCCGTTAAAGAGCTCTACAACCGAATTATGCAGAAACTAGACGAGATAGCTGAGAGGCATGGGGTTCAAGTTTCCATACCTGTTGGTGGGGTGGTGGGGAGTGCCTGATGAAGTAATCAGTAGCATTTTAGAACGATACCCCGGGAAGATATACCGCGGAGTAAAGGAGATCCGCGGAAGCCTATTGATACTTGATGGTGTAGAAGACGCCGCGTACGACGAGGTAGTAAAAATATATGGGAAAGACAAAAGGGAGAGATTCGGCAGAGTCCTCGAGACAAGCATAGGAAGTGCTGTAGTCCAGGTCTTAGGCGACCGAGAGGGACTCGAAACGGATACCCTCGTGAAGTTTACAGGGTCAACATTTAAGATAAGAGTCTCTGAAGACATTCTAGGTAGAATCTTTAACGGGCGCTTCGAGCCGATAGACGGCCTACCTCCAGTCATAACGGGCGAGCTTCGCGACATCACAGGCGAACCAATAAACCCTGTTGCCAGGGAGTACCCTCACGACTTCATCCAGACAGGCGTCTCCGTGATCGACGGCCTCTTCAGCATAGTTAGAGGACAAAAATTACCCATATTTAGCGTCTCAGGACTACCTCATAACCTCCTGGCAGCACAGGTTGCAAGGCAAGCAACAGTCCGAGGTGAGGGGGAAAAGTTTGCCGTAGTCTTCGCTGGTTTAGGCCTCAGGAAGACAGAAGCAGAGTTCTTTATGGAACAATTCCGCGAGACTGGAGCTATAGAAAGACTTGTAGCTGTTCTTAACCTTGCCGACGATCCAGCTGTTGAGCGGCTTATGACCCCGAGAATCGCGCTGACCGTGGCCGAGTACCTTGCATTCGACCTGGACATGCATGTACTCGTCATAATGTCTGACATGACTAACTATTGTGAAGCCCTGCGCGAGGTAAGCTCTGCGAGGGGCGAAATCCCGGGTAGAATGGGATATCCTGGATACATGTACAGTGACCTTGCAACCCTCTATGAGAGGGCAGGTATAATAAAGGGCAAGAAGGGGAGTATTACGCTCTTTCCCATCCTCACCATGCCCGGTGGAGACCTCAGGCATCCGATACCGGACCTTACGGGATATATTACTGAAGGTCAGATCTTTCTCAGCCAGGAGTTATATGCCCAAGGCATATATCCACCTGTTAACGTCCTCCCAAGCCTCAGCAGGCTCATGAAAGCGGGTATAGGTGCTGGAAAAACTAGAGAGGATCACAGGTACCTTGCCGACCAGTTATACGACGCATATTCCCGAGGCGTCAGAGCCAGGGATCTGGCGAGAATTATTGGAGAAATGGGACTCAGCGATCGAATGCGAAGGTTCCTCAAGTTTGCCGAGGAGTTCGAGAATAACTTTGTGAGCCAGGCGTTTCACGAGAACAGGAGCGTAGAGGAAACCCTTGACAGGGGATGGAAGGTTCTCGCGGTCCTTCCTGAAGAGGAGCTCGTAAGGATTCCAAGGAAACTAATCGAAAAGTACCATCCAGCATACAGGAGCTGAGAGCTATGGTGTTAAGCGAGCTGGCCTTTCTGCCAGCCTCAAGAGGAACTTTACAGCTCCTGCGAAGAAGACTCGAGCTCGTAAAGAGGGGGAAAGACGTCCTGCAGATGCGGCGCGACCAGCTAGCCAAAGAATTATTAAGCATAATGGATGAGCTTCAAAAGAGGCCGAAAGCAGAGCAGGAATTTATCCAGGCAGCGCGAAGAGCCGCTTTAATGCGTGTAGCTCGTGGAGAGTTCGAATTCAGGTCGGTATCCTCATTAGTAAAGCCTCCCAAAATTACAAGCATAATCGTGAGTTATCAAGGCATACCCGTCCCCCAGGCTAGGATTGTACACGATCCCGATTTTTCACAGATAACCGACCCGGACTACAAGGAGACAATCGAACAGCTATGGAACGCTGTTAAGACAATGATAGATGTCGCTAATAAGGAAGTGGCAGTTGAGAAGATCAGTGAACAACTCTTATACATAAATAGGGTTGTCAACAGTCTTGAGAAAAACCTAATACCGGCTTTAACAGATGTTCTCAGGAGGATTGAGGAGAGAGTTGTCGAGGAGGAGTTAGAAGACTTCGTCCGTGTAAAACTCCTAGGGGGTGTGTAAATGGAGACCTATGCGGCTGTTAGGGCACACGGGCTCAAATCGAGACTTCTGTCAAGGGGAGACTACGAGGACATTCTTAAAGGCGAGAAAAAACTGTCGGATTTCAAAGACTACTCTTCGATTCTCGACACAGATGCCCTTGATGCCAAACTTGAAAAAATCTATAGGGTATATGTGTCACGTCTCGAGACCATCTCTAAAGCGGGCCCCGAGATATCTGGATTCGTCCTAGCCTTACTCGACAAGCTTGAAGTCGAAAACATAAAGATACATTTACGTTACATTCTAGGAGCCCAGCGTCCAGTAATCTACTATCCTTATGGGCGTCATTTAGGCCCAGCCAAGCTCTCAACAATTAAGACGGAGGGCATGCTGTGGGAGGCTCTCTCAAGGACAGTTTACCAGGCTCCCTCTTCGCCCAACTTCACTACGCCGCTAGAATCTGAAAGAGAGCTTTTGCTGGATCTCTTATATTACAACTATCTGCTAAGAAAAGTCGAAGAGCTAAAAGTCTCGAATGACTCCAAAGAGGCTTTGCAGAACTTAATAAGGGAAGAGCTTGAGAAAAAGATATTGGTATGGTCCCGGGTAATCGATTCAAGTATTATTTTCAAGTTAGCAAGTTCTCTAAGATTCCGTGTAAGAATACCAGGCATTCCAGATGATTGGAAAAACCTAAAGACAACAGAGCTTATGCAAAACGTTGAGATGAGCCTCTTAAAGGATATTGAGGTAAAAATCAGCCTGAGGTTCCCCGTTAGTATCGGTTTCGTCTACTACTATAATGCGCTCGCTTTCCTGGAGGCGAGAAACCTGGAGAAAATCATCATTGGAAAAGAGCTAGGGTTTCCAGAAGAAGTTATTCTCAGAAACCTAATTCTTGTGTAGTCTTTTTATCGACCGTTTCAACTCCTGTTGAGAATACTATGTTGATATAAGCAACACCGATAATAAATAATATTTAGTCGTCTTGAAATTCAACATGGTGAGTCGGATTTGCCCAATGAACTTAAGCCGTTCTTTGAGCCGAGTGGAATAATACTCGTCGGCGCTTCTAGGGAGGAAGACAAGCCTGGACACGTGATATTCAAAATTCTTCTAGAAAACTATGAAAAAGGGGTTCTACGCGTACCCATTTATCCGGTTAATCCCAATGCTGACTCAATCCTCGGACATAAGGTGTATAAAAGCATAAAGGATGTTCCCAGCGGGGCAGATCTTGCAATCATAGTTGTTCCAGCGAAGATAGTTCCGGCTGTTGTTCGAGAGCTAGGCGAACAAGGAGTGAAAGCGGCCGTAATTATTTCCTCTGGTTTCAGTGAGATAGGCCGTGTGGATTTAGAAGAAGAACTCGTCAGGGAGGCCAGGAGCAAGGGAGTCAGAATTCTAGGGCCAAACTGTGTTGGCATATATTCCCCGTGGAGCGGCCTAGACACGATTTTCCTCCCATACACTAAGAAACTAAAGGATGGTAGAGAGATACTTAGCGCGCCTAGACCCACGCGTGGCCACGTAGCCCTAATCTCGCAGAGTGGTGCAGTCGGCACGGCAGCATTAGACTATATGCACGGCGAAGGAATAGGTTTGTCATACTTTTTCAGCATAGGAAACAAGGCAGACATAGACGAGGTTGAGTTAATTAGAGAGTTAGGCGAAGATGATAAGACCAGGGTTATTCTACTCTATGTTGAAAGCATCAAAAGGGGGAGAGAATTCGTAGATACAGCTGAAAAAGTTTCACTAAAGAAACCAATAGTCGCTATGAAGGCGGGGAGAACCCAGGCCGGTAAGAGGGCAGCCGCGTCTCATACAGCATCACTTGCAGGATCAGATGAGATTTATGAGGCCGCCTTCAGGCGCAGTGGCGTTATACGCGCCCAGGACATAGAAGAGCTTTTTGACTTCGCCAAGGTATTTGCAAGCCAACCCCCTCCCAGGGGTCCAAGAGTAGGTATAGTAACTGACGGCGGCGGAGCCGGCGTTATGGCAACAGACATGGCAGAGATGCTTGGATTACAGGTTCCGGAGCTCAAGCTAGAGGCGCGTTTAAAGCTCGAGGAATTGAAAAAGAATGGTATAATACCGGAGTTTGCCCAAATATCTAATCCTGTTGACCTAACAGGCTCGGCTTCTAGCGAAATGTTCGTAGAAGCCACTAGGATATTACTGGAGAGCTCAGAGGTCGACATGGTAGCTATTCTAGCTTTACACCAAGTTCCTGGAATACCTGACCCAGTAGAACTTGCCAAAGAACTCTCAAGGCTAACAAAAGAGTATTCTAAACCCGTTGTAGCCGTAGATACCGGTTGGAGCGAGGCGGCGATCCTCGAGCGCAAAGAGTTCGACAAGAACGGGATTCCAGCATATCCTACACCCGAAAGGGCGGTTAAGGCATTATGGGCCTTGTATAAATACGGCGAATTTCTGAAAAGCAAAAACTCTTTAGAAAGATATATCGAGAGCTTTCTTGGCGGAAAATATAAAAATTGAATTATATAAAGAATTATATAAAAAGGTTTTTGGGAGTTAGAAATACACACAATTATTTATATTTGCAACCTAGATTCTAATCACCGGGATCAATTTGATTACGCCTGAACCTCTCAACAAATTCAGGGTAGCTGTTCCATCAGAATACGAGGTAAACCTCCTAGACGCTCTTACATCTGTAGGTGTTGTCCACCTTGAAAGCACGATGGAGGCTAGAAGCGTACTCCCCCCTATGCTCGTCGACGTTTTAGAAGGAAAAATATCTCCCCAGACACTCGATGTGAATGAGGCGCTAGACGTCGCTAGAAAAGTTTTGAGACCAGACGATATTCTCCTTAAGCAAATCGAGGAGAAGGTCGAGTATTATAAACAGCTTTTGAAACTAAGGAAAATTGTTGACAGGCTGTATGAAGTAGGCGTCTCCCCTGAAGATATGGGCAAGGAGAAACTAGGGTTAGTTACTGATTTAATTATTGTTACTGACGAGAATTTACACGACGCGATATCCTCATTTCTCTCTATAGGAGCAATCGTTCGCCGAGGAAGGATATCCGAATATGAGCACGCCCTTCTTCTCATATACAAGAGAGACCTTAAAGAAAAAGTAGAGGAGTTAAAGAAAACATACTCTAGACCTTTAGAGCTGCCCTCGTGGTTTTACGACAAACCTGAAATTGTCTTAAAGAGGATTAACGAGGAGGAGTATGAGCTCCGTGAGGAGTTGCATCATCTACTAGTGGAGGTTGCAAATGTTCTTCGTGATGCCTTCGAGTTTGAAAAAGCTTCTAGGCTAGAAGTAATAGGTAATGCTTATAGGGCTTTAAAAGAGCTTAGAAAGAATAAGGAAGCTTTAGCTGACATCCTGTATACTTATGCCTCTCTTCAACTAGCCTACAAGGAGTGCAAGGAAAACGGAAAAGTTTTACCTCGCTTGAAAGTAGCGAAAGAGTACTGTGAACTTGTACAATCTGTTCTAGAAGAAAAAGTCTTTACTAAAGAGAGAATTGAGAAGCTGGCACGACTACCTCCATTCAGTAGAGATTATCAATCAATTTCGAACAGCATAGTACTTCTCAACAAATACGTAGGTAGCCTGAGCATCCTTAAAGAAGCTTTGACAAAAGGTACTAGCGATTTCTGCATTAATAATAAAATCGTTGTTTCTTATGGGGATGAAAGTCTTAAAGAGCTCTGTGAAACTGAAACGCTTAGACTTTATGGTGCTGCTGAGGTCCAGAAGGGTAGTGTTGGATGGGGCTATGGCTGTATTTTATCAATTCCTGAGACCCTAGAGGAGACTTTTCCAGAAGTTCTTAGATCAAAATATAATGCACTCGTATTTGTAACGAGATGTGATAAAACAGATCTTGAATCACTTCTCCAGGAGCTTAGTAAGAAGAAGCAGGCGGTAAAGAATTCTCTTATAGCAAGGATTCTTAAGACAACTTTAATTTATTTTAAAGTTGATTTGCGAAAGGTAGCTGAGGTGCTGGGTGATGATGAATTCCTAAATCTCGTAGAGCTTCACGAGAAAGCATTCGAGCATGTCCAGCCCAAACCTCTGCCCACAGAAGATCGTTTCACTTTTTTGAGAAACTTACTCACAAGTATAGATAGTGTTGTGGAGGATATTAAACATGCACAAGAAGAAATAAACAACATTCTCGAGCTTCCCTCTGAGGTAATACTATCAAAGCTCGCTACTCAAAAAATGCTCTTAAGAGACATACTGCAGAAGATAGGTGAGTATCTCTCCTATGAGACGGTCCTTGAAGCTATGCACAGGGCACAGCCACTTCTCAGCGAGATAAGAGTATTTAGGACAAGAAGGATAACATATGTTGAAGGATACATACCAGTAAGATATCAAGAGTCTCTTAGACGAGAACTTTCAAGTAGGGTTCCAAGGCTCTTGTATCTAAAGTTCGACGAAGTCAAGAGAAGTGAAAAAGCCCCTTCGTACATCGAGAACAAAGGGCTAAAGAAATACCTCTACAGGCTTACCTCGATGCGCGGGACTCCCAGTTATTGGGAAATCGACCCAACCATCATCTTCACAGGACTCTTCACGATAATGTACGGCATGATGTTCGGAGATGTTGGACAAGGACTACTCCTAATGATTTTCGGATTATTCATGCTGAAAACCAAATATCCGCTACTAGGTATAAGCCGTGAAGGGGCAGGCACTCTCGGGGCATTAGCAACCCTCGCAGGTATCTCAAGCATGATATTTGGAGCCATGTATGGATTCATGTTTTTCTTGAAGCCTCTTGCAACGCCTATTCTAAGCCCGATTCACGGTGTATATGAGATAATAGCGGTAGCGCTATGGTTCGGCGTTTTACAATTACTGCTGGCGATGGTGCTCAACGTCTTGAATCTACTGCGCTTCGGAGACACGCTAGGCGCGATTTTCAGTGGAATGGGTGGCATGGGCATCTTGTTCTATTCTTCGGGTGTAGCCATAGCGTACAAGCTCGCATTGAACAACTTTAACTTCTCCGCACTCGCTTCCCCGGATGTAACGTTACTCCTAAGTCTAGTAGTCTTATCATTAATAGTTGTTCTCTCATTCGGAATATACGAGACTATAACTTCACACCATAAAGAGAAACTCATGCACGCTCTTTCGGAAGTTATCGAGATGATAATAGCATTTCCAGCGAACTCTCTGTCATTTATACGACTAGCGGCTTTTGCGATGGCCCATGAGGCTTTCAGCATATTGGCCGAAAACATGGCTTTAATGGTTGGTGGCCTGGCAAGCTACTTGGTAGCAAACTTCCTGGTTTTAGGCATCGAGGCTTTAGCTGTGGGTATCCAGGCCTTAAGGCTAACGTATTATGAGTTCTCGACAAAGTTCTTTAAAGGTGAGGGCATTGAGTTTAAACCAATTGGTTATTTGTCACAGGCTGTAAGCGAATAATATTTTTATAGATGGTCTAGTATGAGGAATCCTGTTATGAACGTAAGAAAGGCGATGTTAATACTATTAGCGATTAACATTGTTATACTCGCAGTATCTCTTAGCGTCTTTGCTTCAACAGTTACTAAGGTCTCAAAGAGCATAGAACCAGCTCAAGAAGCCCCCGCAAAGACGTTACAAATGGCTGATGCCATAGCCCTGCTAGCTGGAGCAATCGCTGTTGTCGGATCCACCGTGGCATCTAGTATAGCGTTAAGGGCTGTTGCAACTGCTGGCTTTGCAGCAGCGGCTGAAAAACCCGAGTTGACGACATGGATGCTCATCATGGGAGGTCTAGCTGAAGGTATTGCTGTGTACGGACTTCTACTGGCTATACTCATTCTAGGAAAAATATAAGCTCCAGTATTAGCTTTGATTTTTCTTGTTTAAATTATCTCTTACCGAAACATAGGGAAGTTATAAACTTTATCTGTCAGTCATACCTTTTATCTCTGTCACCTCAGTGTCACACTAGAAATAAATAACCTATACGAAAAACTTACACATGACAATGGAATTTACTTCAAAAATAGTAAAACTGAGATGAATCTATATGCGTGAATTCCTTTTATCTTTATATTTTTGTATTATATTTAATTTAAAAATAGAAGATGCGATAAAACCAAAAACATTAACTTTCAATCTATACCCCTTATCGTTTATTATTATCCAAAGAGACATGGTCTTCTAGACTCACATGGTTACTCCAGTCGTTTTAAGACATGAAGATGAAATAATTAGACTTGAGAGAAAGTATCTTTCAGACCTGGATTGGGAGAAGCATGAGAATGCTAATCACAACGTAAGCTATAGTAACTTTCGCAACTATCTCTTCGAGAAGCTCGTAGAGACCCCAGAAGTACTTAAAAAATATATTCCTCCTGTCGCCGTCGAGCAGCATTATAGGGGAGATTTACACATTCACAAGCTTCCTGACAGCTTGTGGATTCCCTACTGTGCTGGCTGGAGCTTTAAGAAAATATTACAGCTTGGTTTAAAGACGCCCACCATCGTCTCGGCTCCCGCCAAACATTTCGACACCGCCGTGGCACACCTCACTAATTTCTTCTTCATGGGGGCTCAGGAGTGGACCGGAGCCCAAGCTGTAAGTGCATTCGACTTGTACGTAGCACCCTTTGTTGAGGCGGATTCGCTTGAGTTTACACGGATCAAACAAATATTGCAGGGGATGCTTTTTGAACTTAACTATCCTGCACGTGCAGGTTACCAGTCACCTTTCACAAACATTACACTAGTTTTGGACACAAGCAAGGATATGCTTGAGGGCGAGGCTATAATCGGGGGAATTAAGAGTGGAAGCCTAGGAGATTATATAGACGAAGCAATAAAGGTCGACAAGGCGCTCTTCCAGTTGTACGCTGAAGGGGACGCGATTGGACAGCCATTTACTTTCCCGATACCGACGTTGATGCTTACAAAGAATTTTGACTGGAATAACCGAAGGTGGGACGGGCTCACTGATTTAATATTTGAGACTCTTGCAAAGAAGGGATCGGCATACCTGCTTAACGGCTACTCAAGCAACGTTGAAGCCCTCTACGCGATGTGCTGTCGTCTAACAATTGACGTGAACCATGTTGTCTCAAAGGGTAACGGCTCCCTTACCTTAAGGCTAGACAAGGCGAGCCAGGAGGAAGCATTGGAAAAATTCCTTAAGTCAAGGGAAAGCTCTAGAACTTACGGAATATGGGCCTTACCAGACGCAACGGGAAGTATAGGCGTCGTAACCCTTAACCTGCCTAGACTTGCCCACCTTAGCAAGGGAGAGTGGACCGTATTCGAGGAATTATTAATTTCTCTCAGCGAAAGTGCACGAAAAGTCCTGCTAGCGTGGCGCAAAAGATATGAGGATACTATGAAGGCGGGCCTTATGCCGCTGACAAAGTTATACCTTGGACACTTGAGACATCACTTCAACACAATAGGAGTTATAGGTCTTCCCGAGGCCGCTGCTAACTTCATGAGGAATCCGAAGCTCTGGTTTGAAAGCTCTACAAGGGAGATGGAGGAAGCCATTATGATAGAGAAGAAAATGGTCTCAATGATAAGGAAGCTCGCAGAAGAATTCGAGGAAAGTGATGGTTATCTCTACAATGTCGAGGAGGTTCCAGGAGAGAGTACAGGCTATAAACTTGCTAAAGCTGACATTGAGATGTTCAAGGATGACTATGAGAAAGGCGAGCTCCTAATACCGTCAGACGGTATAAGTCCCTTCTACAGCAACAGTATAGTACCCTACTATGCTGACGTTCCAATATACCAAAGAGCGATATGGGAGGGAGAGGTTCAAAAAGAGTTTACCGGCGGAGTCATGATGCATTTATTCCTCCACGAGCAGCCAGATCCCAAGGCCTTAAAGAACCTCATCTATCGAATAGTAACTAACACCAAAGTAGTCTACTTCAGTATAACACCAACAATCACAGTTTGCAAGAAGTGTGGCAGAAGCGTTACAGGATACGTTGACAGCTGTCCTTACTGCGGAAGCGCCGAATTAGAACACTGGAGTAGGATAGTAGGCTACTACAGACCCGTTAGCAACTGGAACCCTGGCAAGAAGGCCGAGTTTAAGCTAAGAGTCACTTATTGACTCCAAGCTATTTTCAATCATCACTCATACTAGGTCTTGGATTTCCCTCTTCTTGTTCTCAACAAGCAGTGCCCTAGGATTTTCTATAGGATAGAAACGACAACTAAATATACTGATCAATTTACCATCAAAGAAAATCTTGTATCCTTCTGGGAAGGGTTCATGTGCTCTCACTATGAACTTTAGACCACTTTCCTCTAGGAAGCTCTCAACAGGCTTTCTTCCATAAAGGTATATCCCCCACCCCCTGGGACTCGGTGCAAAGTCCTCAACTTCTTCGCTTGGGTCATTCCAGAGCATCTGAAAAATGATCTCGTCGTCGATATTATGCTCACTCTTGGGTAGATTCTCGATCTGATTAGCACTATACAGCCCCTTTGCAATACCGCCGTGAACAGCGAAGATCTCGTTGTTTACGGTGGCTGCAACGCTCATGTTCGAGAAGACTTTAAGCATGAGTTCGTACACCTCGTAATCGTAATAGTTTAGCATTTCTCTTAGGAAGCCGTAAACCTCGTTCATCTCTCTTGACTCGTGATTTCCTCTCAGTAGGAACACTTTGTCGGGATACTCTCTCTTTGCCAAGAGTAATAGTTCTATGTTTTCGATTTGGAATTTACCTCTATCAACATAGTCGCCTAGGAATACCTTCACGCTTGCATCGCTTTTAAGGGCTTTAATACTCGACTCTACGTCTCCATGAGTGTCTCCCACAAACAGAATTCTTGGAGCTTCTATCTTGATCAACTGTTCTTCACTCTTCAGTATAGTGGTGACATCGTCCAGAAGTTCAATTAAGGAGTCTCTTCCTAGGGGGCGAAGCTCTTTTAAAAAATCCTCAAAAGATTTGCTTGTGCTCACGCGTGTAACCCGTGCACGCTTATAAAGGGTTACCCCTACAATAGACTATGCCTCGAACTCTTCTGACAAAGTTTTTACATCCATAGCATTGTAGAAAAGCCACTGTTTTATTCAATACAGGGCAGTCTACGGCCTCCTTTTTCATTTGACTTATCATCTTCTTTGACAAAGCCTTGCTTAACTGCTCTACGAGTTCCTTGTCAACACTCATAGCCGTTTCTAGCTTTTTCACTGGAATTTCATACTTGTAGTCCTGCATGGACACAAGACTATCCAGGATTCACATGATTTTATCTTTAACTTTCCTAACTGGTTCAGGAATCCTAATATCTGAATAACCTATTTTTTAGGAACAAATAAATATCGGAATTATCTCCATTTTAAGCTATGAGCGACCTCACATGGTTTATTTATGCACTTCTCGACGCATTTTTCGCTGCCCTAGCAACGATTTTAGCCAAGATGGGGTTGTCCAGAGTAGATCCTGTCGTCGCTACAGGCCTCAGATCCATCGTGATGATGATATTTACCGTTTCCCTTATGCTTGTCATTAGGGATAAGGCGCTTATATCAAGCCTTACGTCGAGAGAGATATTATTTATAATTTTGAGTGGTGTAGCAGGAGCTCTCTCATGGTTGCTCTACTTTGTAGCGTTACAATACGGTAAAGCCGTCAATGTCGCAGTTGTGGACAGGTCCAGTATTCTCTTTATCGTCATATTAGCGGCGTTAATTCTCGGCGAAGAGATCACGTTGAAAAAGGGGATTGCGGCGCTCCTCGTTCTTATAGCCCTAATTCTCATTTCACTGTAACTTGGAAGCCTTGACTATCACTTTTCTTAATTCACGTCTCAACCGCCAGTGATGGTATTCTATGGCGATTATTACTATCGCGACAATCAAAGCAATGGTTCCGATGACCAACCCTATGAAGTCCCATAGACCTAAAACTATTTCGGGCACAAATTGTTACTCCTAGAGGGGGTATATTTCTATGTCTCTCAAGAAAGTTGTCCTGATACGTCTGGGTGAGCTGACCATAAAAGGGCTTGCTACGCGAAAACACTTTGAAAACTTATTGAAGCGCAACATAATGGATGCTCTGAGACGTGCGGGTATTGAGGCGGAGTTAAGGAAGAAGTTCGGGCGTTTTTATATCTATGGGCCCTATGAATCTATAGACGTTTTGAGGAGAGTATTCGGAATAAAGTCCCTTTCCCCAGCTGTGGAGTATGAGTTCAAGGACCTAGAAGACTTAATTGCGACTGCTGAGGAGTACTTCAAGGAGAAAGTACTAGGAAAGAGATTCGCCGTAAGGACAAGACGCGTAGGGTCCCATACGTTTAGCTCGATAGATGTCAACAGGCTTCTCGGCGAGAGGTTACTCAAATATGCTTCAAAAGTAGACCTTGAGAACCCTGAGGTCACAGCATACGTCGAGGTTCGAGGTAACAAAGCCTATTTCTTCACTGAAATTATCGAGGCTTGGGGTGGATTACCTGTAGGAAGCGAGGGCAGGGTAATATCCCTGGTATCCGGAGGCTTTGACTCGATTGTAGCATCCTGGTTGATGCTTAAGAGGGGTGCTGAAGTGGATTTTCTCTATCTTAACCTAGGGGGACCGGTCTCGAAATGTTATGTATTGCGGGTTGTTAAGACGCTGGCTGACAATTGGTGCTATGGATATGATCCGAAACTATACATTGTCGACTTTACAACTGTGGTCCACGAACTTAAACAAAAGGTGAAGCCCGAGCTAATAGGGGTTGTCCTGAAGAGGCTTATGTATAGAGTCGCCAACAGAATCGCCCTGAAGACTGGTGCTGAGGGGATAGTAACTGGCGAGAATCTTGGACAGGTTTCTTCTCAGACTCTGGCTAATCTCAACGTGATAGATAAGTCATCCGACCTTATCGTCCTACGACCCGTAATAGCATACGACAAAGACGAGATAGTTGAGTTGGCTCGCAAGATAGGGACATATGAGGCCTCTAGCCAAGTCAAAGAGATATGCGGTGTTTACTCTTTCCATCCCACAACACATGCTAGGCTAGACGAAGTCCTTGAAGAAGAGGCAAAGATCGACGTAAGTGTTCTTGAAAAGTCATTGGATAATGTCGAGATAATAGACCTACATAGCTCGTCTCCTATTGACGCGGGCTGCGGCACTAACTTCCAAGAGTTAGAGGTGGACGAAATACCTAGTAATGCTGTTGTTCTCGACGTTAGACCTCCAGAGAAGTATAGGTCTGGAAGAATCCCGGGAAGCATCAACGTAGACATATGGTCTCTCGAAGACTACGTAACCAGCCTAGGTAAAGAGAAGAAATACGTTGTTGTTTGTGATGAAGGAGGGTTAAGCCGGGAAGCTGCTTTTCTCTTAAGAAAAATGGGAGTAGATGCATACAGCCTTAGAGGTGGTCTGAGGCGCTATTGGCGTGCAGGCGTAAAAAGGTCAGCTTCTAATCCACAAGAGCAAGCCTCTTCTTGAAATACTCGTCTGCCTTCTTCTTTATTTCTTCAGGCACCTCTTTCTCGTAGGGTAGATCCTCGGAGTTTGCGATGTCCACGATAAATTTGAAGACGAGATGGCCGATCAGCTGAAACGCTATTGGATGTAGATGTTCTAATGAATCCTTCTCGGTATGTATGTCAGCTCCGCTACCGCTCGATCTAAAGAAGTTCACTGCGGGCACTCCCTTCCATACGAAAGATGTACTGTCGCTACTCATAACATCCTCTGAGACTGACAAGTTTACCCCGATCTCCTTTGCCTTAGCCTCCACATAGTTTCGAAGCGATTTCGAGCCACTCACAATTGAAGCAGAGGAGCCTAGAACGCCTCCATGGACATCCAAGTTAACTACAAGGGAGATGTTTTTTAACTCGTCCTTGTGTTTCTCTACGTAAGCTAGGGATCCTCTGAGGCCGAGTTCTTCACCAGAGAACAGAACAAATCTAATAGTTCTTTTGAGGTCAAGCTTGCTGAGGGCGGAGGCGAGTGCGACCACTAGCGCGGTGCCACCGGCGTTGTCTGTCGCTCCGGGGACGTTTTTAACACTATCATAGTGTGCCGTGACGAGTATAACGTCTTCTGGGTACTTTGAACCGCTTTTCTCGGCTATAATATTATAGCTGTTAACGTCTCTATATTCTTGCTCCAGCACAAGGTGGACTTTCTTAGCCTTGAGCAGGCGTACTGCATTCCAATAACTCACGTACACAGCGGGGAGGCTTCCGAATTTTTCCCTCCACTCCCACGGGACAGCTACGTGGCTAAGGCTTCTGTAGGGCGTCCCCTCCGCTATTATTAGTCCTGAGGCTCTTTTAGCCAGGAACTTCCACTGTTCTGCTGGGGGTCTTCCAACGGCAAGCCCAATCCAGTTACCGCTTCCCGGGATGAGCACTCTATCAGAGTTCTCTATATAGTGTAAATCTGCCTCCACACCGCTCGTTTCCCCGCTAAAACCAAGAGGACTAGCAGGGATCTCCTCGTTGAAAGGTTCTCTAACCCTCAAGTCGACATTATTCACCTCGTATACCTTTGTCGAGAACTCCTCCATCTTAGGGGAATAACCACTCTTCTCAAGCTCTGAGACGATGAGCCGTCTAGCTTCCTCCTCTCCTGGAGTTCCAGTGAAGCGTGGCTTGCTGGACAGCATTACCGCAACTTTATAGGCGTACTCGTGTTCGAACATTGACAATATTATTTTTATTCCAATGTAAATGCTTTACTGAAGAAATGAGCCTCAAGGCCATTAGACTCCATGTCTCGGGAATAGTCCAAGGGGTTGGCTTCCGCCCCCACGTGTACAGGATAGCAACAAAGTTAGGCTTAAGGGGCTATGTAGTGAACCTGGGCGGGTCCGAGGTAGAGATATGGGTTGAAGGTGACCCCGTCCTAGTAGAGAAATTCCCCGAAGTATTACGCCGTGAGACACCCCCCTCGGCTGAAATAGAAGAGATACAAGTAGAGGAGGTTGTACCTAGAGGATATCCTAGCTTTGAGATCAGGAAGAGCGGCAAGGTGCTTACAAAGATATCCATGATTCCCCCTGATCTCGGGATGTGCGATGATTGCAGACGTGAGATACTCGACCCTTCTTCACGCTGGTACCGGTACCCGTTCCACAGCTGTGCCTGGTGCGGTCCTCGTTTCACAATTATAAAGAGGATTCCCTATGATCGTGAAAACACCTCTATGAGCTCTTTTCCACTATGCTATAAGTGTCGCGAGGAATATACAGACCCTGGAAACACTAGGCGCTTCCACATCCAGGGAATCTCGTGCCCTACATGTGGCCCGCAAATCTATCTCGTGGATCGTGAGGGAGCACCCTTACGGGTCAGCGACCCCTTGGTTGAGGCAGCGAAGCTTGTTGATGAAGGCTATATCGTAGCCGTCAAGGGGATCGGAGGCTTTCATCTGGCAGTCAAAGCCACGGATGACGAAGTACTCTTGAAGCTAAGGAGTCGCAAGAAAAGGGGTAGGAAACCTTTCGCTGTAATGGCAAGGGACACAAGCGTTGCCAGGAGAATAGCTGTAGTAGACGAAGCTGCTGAAAAATTACTGCTGAGCCCCGCGCGTCCAATAGTGATTCTTCCGAAGACACGCGAAGTCTCTGACCAAGTCTCTCCAGGGTTGAAGACAGTCGGTGTCATGCTTGCTTATACTCCTCTCCACTATCTACTTCTCGAAGCCACCGTGGACAAGTTTGCAGTTATGACGAGTGGCAATGAGAGCGGGGAGCCCATAATAAAGGATAATGAGGAGGCATTACTCAAGTTAAAAAACGTTGCAGACTACTTCCTTCTACATAACCGTGAGATTGTAAACAGGGTTGACGACAGCGTTATAAGACTAAGCGACGGAGAGCCTTTGTTTCTAAGAAGATCTAGAGGGTTTGCGCCCAGGTGGATAAGAGCACCGAATGAATACAGGAGACCCGTAATAGGCTTGGGAGCGATGCTCAACAATACAGGCGCGTTGGGATTAGAGCGATACATTATCCCCACACAGCACATAGGTGATCTTGAGAATATGGAAACACTAAACTTCTTGCATGAATCCCTTAAATTTCTAGTAGAGACGTACTCGATTCGCTTGCCAGAATCCCTAGTTGTAGTGGACAAGCATCCCTATTTCCTCAATAGGAAACTCGCGGATCAACTGGTTGCAGAGGCAGGCGCAGAGTTATATGAGGTTCAGCACCATGTAGCACACATAGCCGCCGCGCTGCTGGAAAGAGGTACTCGAGAAGGCTTTGGAATAGCTATCGATGGAGTAGGCTACGGAGACGATGGAATGATATGGGGTGGCGAGGTGATCTATATCTCGGAGGACGGGAGCTACGAGCGACTGGGGAGACTAGAATACATCCCCTTACCCGGTGGAGATAGATCAACACTATATCCTGCCAGGATAATAGCTGGAGTCTTAGCAGAACATGTAGATCTCCAAGAGTTTTTGAGACTTGCATCTTATAACCACCTAGACAAAAGGGTACCCGGGGGCATACAAGAGCTAAAAATAGCCTTTAACCAGGCTGGAGCAAGTATAAAGTGTTCAAGCGCCGGTCGTTTCCTGGATGCTGTCTCTGCTCTACTAGGAGTCTCATGGGAGAGAACCTATGAAGGTGAGCCTGCCATAACACTTGAGGAGTTCAGCTGGGGCGGCAGCAAGCTAGACTATCGCCTTGAGCATGGTGGCGGAGAAGTCTACACGAAGTCCTTCTTCTACGACTACATGCTGAACGGGCGCTTCAACAATGCTGCTACAAGAGATATAGCTTACACAATCCAATTCGAGATAGGCAGGTCCCTTGCTGAGATCGCTCACGAGAATGGTGCTAGGGAGATATACGTCTCAGGTGGAGCAGCTGTAAACTCAGTGATCCTCAAAGGGGTTAAACACGTCTTCGGATCCGACAGGGTTTTTCTCCCCCGAAAGCTCCCACCCGGGGATGGCGGTATATCAGCTGGACAGGTATATTTTGCTAAGATAAGAGGCTTAGCCTAACATAATCCCACGGCAAGTTTAATAGGTTTACGCGAGTATTCAAGACGCTATGATGACTTGAACCCGATTGGAGTTATATCGTGACTGGGGCCGTCGCTACTGAGCTTTTTCAGAATTTACTCCTCTACTTCTTCACAAAGCTCCTGACACTTATTCTCAACATTCTTGCAAAAATCAATGCAAGCCTTACTCATTCTTTCACAAGTTTCTTCACACACCTCTAAACAGCTCTCATCCTCCAGGCCTGCGCAATCCTCCATACACTCAGATACCTCTTTGTCACATTTACGTTGACACTCCTCTACTAGTTCCTCACATAATGAAGAGCAATCCCTGCTTTTCCCCCTCATAAGTATCAATTCTTTAGTGGGTATTTTATATATTCAACGGAGTAATCTCACATTGCCGCGAAAACCCAAGCTGTCAAGAAAGGCTACCGTGAGAGCTGAGATTTCTCTGTCTACCTGTTCTCTGAACCCCTTATCCTCTAAATATAATTCTACGATGGCATTCCTAAGATATCTCTCTCCATTCCTCCTAATGTTTAAAGCTAAAAACGAGTAGTAACGGAACACGGGGCTTTCAGAATCTCTTACATATCCGTTCAAGCTCTTTTTACGATGTTCCTCCAGCCTTTTCACCAGAACCTCGTCGTACAGCTCGCCCTTCCTCTTAACCTGATCCTCCAGAAGCTCTATTACCGCGTCATATATCTCTTCGTAAAGGCGTCTAACGCTTGGAATATCGCTCCTTGACATCAACTGCATTAGAAGCTCGAAGTATACGCCTGATATCTTGTACTTGAATAGCCCTCCTGCAGCCCTCCTTATTATGTCGTGAACTCCTTTTCCCTTCATAGAGTAGGGTGAGCTCCCGCTACCGCTATGGAAAGAGAGTAGGGATCCAAAAAAGGAAGCTACCTCGTGAAGTGTCTTGACACGCGAGTGTAATGTCTCAAGGTCTCCTGTAAAGTCCTCTCTTTTTTGAAACCCGACGTTAGGGGCTATAAAGTCTACAGGTATGCCTCTCGTCCTCAACTCGTTTAGCACGAAAAATAACTCATGGGGGTCAGTCGTAACCGGGGTCTCGTCAAAAGCTATTTCGATACCAAAGGGCCAGGGAGTCATTTCCTTTATTATCCTGTAAATCCTCTCTGAAACATCGATGCTCCTCATAAGTTTTAGCGATAAACGCATCACTTTTTCCTCGTCAAACCTTATCCTAGCTCCATTGACCACCACGTTTATGTCCTTGTAACGCTCTATTAGGCTGGCTGGATAGAGGTCCTTGAACACTGTTCGTAGCTCATCCACAGCGATCTTCTCTGACGAGTAATCGATGAGGTCACAAGTGTCTATAGTATAAAAGTAAATGTTTCTCGTCGACACAGCCTCCCTGATCTCGTCCTCAATGTATTTTAGAGCACTCCTCACCTCTTCCTCGCTAAGCACTCTGTGCGTGCCACCACCTGAGATCCTCTTCACCGCCTCGCTCGAGACAGAAACCGACACATGGTCTGCCTCTACTTCCACGACAACGCCTTTTTCCTTAGCTTTCGCTACGGAGGCTTCTATGTAGTGCCTTATACTTGTACCTGTATGACCCCTTGTCAGCTCGAAGTCCCCTGGAGGAGCATTTATAACATATTCGGGCGCTGTTTCCCGATGGTAAGAAAGCATTACCCCTCCTGCGCTGTTGCCGGTCTTGAACCCACTCATTATTCCCTCGAGAAACACTTCGGGAAGTCGTACACCTACCGAGAGATGAGGTAGTTTGCCCAGATACCTGGGTGTATCCAGCATATGTGTTAAGAGAAGGCTGGGACAGATTAATTTATTCCTCGCTAAGTCAGGGCTCTATGTCTATTGAAATATCTGGGAACTCAGGGACCTTGCGGCTCCCCGAGTTGTCACGGTGTAATATGACATTCTCGGCCTTAAGGGTACCCTTCAAATCCTCTATAAATTCGCCAAGGATTTCAAAGTGTTTTTCAGAGTGGACGTGAATGGATTTCATCGGGGCTCCCAGGGATATACGAGCATCGTGTTTTGCCCTCCTAGCTTCCGCGATAGTGGCTATAATCATGGCACCTATCTGGGATTTTTTCTCGTCGAAGATCGGCTTCTCGGGCCATGGAGCGGTAGTTATACTAGCATGACCCTCCTTGGATCTAAATAGGACGTCAAATATCTCCTCGCTTATGTGAGGTGCGAAAACAGAGAGTATGTTTAATGCCGAAAGGAGGACAATGTAGGAGGTATACAAAGCTCCCCTATCACCCCTTGATAACCTGTATTTAATCGCTTCGAGGTAATGATCGCAGAACTCATGCCACATCGTCTCGACAACAACTTGGGAAGCCTTTTGGAAATCAAAGTTTTCAAGAGCCTCCCTGGCAGTTTCTACCATTTTAGCTGCTTCCCCGAGCATCCAGTGGTCAACGCTTCTCGTAAACGCCATGTCTTCGGCTTGAAGCATATAATTCGTTAGGTAATTGTAGAGCAACCTTGAAGCGTTCCACAGCTTGACGAGAAAGCGATGCGCATAGTCTACTCCTTCCCAGGAGAATCTTACATCCTGCCCAGTTGAAGCGGCCATAGCAACCCAAAGCCTAAAGCTGTCGGCGCCGTACTTTTCGAGAACATCACTGACCGCAACGTAGTTACCGTAACTCTTATGCATCATTCTACCGTCCGTTCCTCTAACCATACCGTTAATGAGGGCAGTCTTGAACTGAGGTTTCCCGAATAATGCAATTCCCCTCAATAGGAGATAATAGTCCCATGTTCTTATGATATCGTAACCGTTTGGCTGAAGATCCGAAGGAAATAAGCGAAGATCGAATTTATCAGGCCAACCAGCGTGAACAGCTGCAGTTATGCTGGAGTCCATCCACGTGTCCATGACGTCCTTTTCCCCAACAATATTTCTAGAACCGCATCTCGGACACTTTTCCACGGGGGGCTTGTCAAACCTGGGGTCTATCGGTAGGTGTTCCGGCTCGACCACCATCTCATAACCACAATCCTTGCAGTAGTAAACTGGTATCGGGGTTGCAAACAACCTTTGACGTGAAATCACCCAGTCCCAGTCAAGGCTTAAGACCCATGATTCAAGCCTTTTATACATGTAGGGGGGCACCCACTGGATTCTTTTTGCCTCCTCGAGTACTGCGCTGTTTAACGCGGTGGACTTTACAAACCATTGTTTCTTCGGAATAATCTCCACGGGAGTATGGCAACGCCAGCACGTCCCGACCGTTGAGCGGGTGTTTTCGACCTTTACGAGGAGATTCTTCTCTTTCAATAGTTCAACGATTTTTTTACGTGCCTCCTCAATTGTGAGCCCCTTTAGAGGACCGGCATTCTCATTCATCCTCCCGTTATCGGTAATAGAGATAATTACTGGAAGCGAATACTTGACCTGCCACTTGACATCTGTCTTGTCTCCATAGGTACACACCATGACTGCACCTGTCCCAAAGCTGGGATCAACAGCGTCATCTGCTATTATGGGAACCTCACGTTCATATATGGGTACGATAGCGTGAAGTCCTACAATCTTCTCATAGCGTTGATCCTTTGGATTTACAGCAACCGCAACGCAGGAGGCCAGGAGCTCTGGACGCGTGGAGGCGATTACTAGATCCTCCCCGCTCTCCTTGACCTTGAACTTGAAATAATAGAGAGGCCTATTAGTCTCAACATACTCTACCTCCGCTTCAGCTATCGCGGTCTCACAGCGGGGACACCATATAACAGGGTGTTCTCCCCTATAGATCAATCCCTTCTTATACATCTCCACAAAGCTCAGCTGCGTCCTCCTCCAATAGTCGGGATCCATGGTCATATACTCCGTCGACCAATCGATACTCATTCCCAGGCCCTTCAGGGCTCGACGCATCGAGTCGATCCATTCCAGGGTATACTTCTTGCACAAAGCTATGAACTCCTGAGGCTCAAACTCGCTCTTCCTCTTACCTGTGATCCTCTCGACACGAACCTCCGTGGGCAGACCATGACAATCCCACCCTTGCGGAAAGAAGACGTTGTACCCTTGTTTCCTCTTGTATCTGGCCACAAAATCGATGTAAGAGAAGTTCAACGCGTTACCAACGTGAAGCTCCCCGCTTGGGTAGGGGGGAGGCGTATCGATGCTATATGTGGGCCTAGTTCTATCCTCACGGTTGAACTTATAGATCCCTTTCTCCTCCCAATACCTCTGCCATTTACTCTCGACAGCCTTGAAGTCGTAGACTTTAGGGAGTCCACTACTCATAAAATCGTATCTTCAACTGGGAAGAGAATAAAAACCTTACCTCCTCTTTAGACCCGTCTCTCCAGAGAAAGTTTATCTTAGCATATCTATTTCCTCCTCATCGATTCCAATACTGAACCGTGAATTCTTAGAATAAAAGAAGGAGAAGAATGTCTCAAGGTTTTATGCTCTCGATAAATCTAGTAGTGCTCATGATGATGCTCATGATGGTGGTGGTGATGGTGGTGCTCGTGTTCTTCTACATCCACAACAGATTCTTCTGTCGTGATCCCAACTATAGCCTCACGTAGCTCTGCAGGCAGCTCCACCTGGTAAGCCTCAAGTATCTTTGCGACAAAGTAGTGATCCGGGGCAGCTCCCTCGAATTCAACCCTGTCCACGCCGTTTACTTGTATTACATTTTTTGGCACCGCGTAGACACCGTACTGGTCTGCAAGCTCGCTGAACTCCAGCGCCTCAATCATATCGCCGTAGATATTCTTGTTTATCATGGCAAACCTATGAGAAGCCCTCACGGCCAACGGACAATAGGGGCAGGTTGGAGTTACAAAGATCATAATACGCGTAGGCTGCGTAACATATTTGTTGAGAAGCTCTGCTAGCTTCGGGTCAACCTCGGGTTGCCCAGTGGAAGCATCAATAATATCCTCTACAAAGGCGCCAAACTCATAGCCTGCTGGAATCCCAAAATACCGAACATTCCACTCGTCAACGCCATGAATCAGGATAGCCGGGAACATCGGGATGTTATACTTCTTAGCCTCAGGATCCATGCTCGTATGCTTAACAATTCTAACTTTCCCGCCTGACGTCTTAGTGATAAGCTCCAGGATCTGCTCCGTATCCTCACAATACATACACTCTGCTTCAGGATCCCTAAAGTACCTTATCGTCACAGGATTCCTCAACTGCGCAAACATCTTTGTGAGCTCTCCGACAAGCTCCTCATCGTATTCAACTGGCATATACAATCCGAAGCCAAATAACCTCCCAATTTTTAAGTCTATCTACACCCTCCTTACCCCACAACCCCTCCAAGGAAACCAGGAACCCAACGTATTTCACATAGCACATGGAAACAATTTCCCTTATTGACACTCCACCAATTATATAAATATCCAAGTTCCAAAGTAAAAATAGAATGATCTCCTACCATATGAGAAAATATCATAAATCGTATCAAAAAAATTGTATTTAAATATCAATTTTAAGACCATCTCCCATGCGTAAACGATAAAACTACATCTAGATAAATTTTTGATATTGGAATACAAAATCCTTTTATAAAATTCCAAAATAAAAACAATTATAGTACACCCTACGCCAATATATCACGACCAACATGAACACCAAAATTAGACTGGTCCTAGAACAGCTAAAGAATCCAGCCATACTCATACCACTGCTCATACTCTTGGTGAATGCGGCAATCGGGCTTGCGGATCCGAAAAGGGATCCTTATCCGACTCCAAATGTATCTGGCTAAAGTTTAAATTATTGTTTTTCTTTTGATTTTTGAACGTTCTATGAGGAGTAGAATTGACGTTAAAAAAATACTCTATGCTCTACCACACTCTAGAACCCTCCGCGAATTAGCCAGGAACGCTGGAGTATCGCACACCGCTGTAAGACGCTTACTAAAAGAATTATCCACACAAGGACGATTTAGAGTTATAACTGATGATAGTTTTTGGGGTCTTACACGAGTTATAGTACTAGATCAAGAAGGGAGGGTACCTAGACACGTCCCTCCCGGAACCACAGGTCTAAGAACCCTAATTTCAGAGCAAGGATCTGGCACGCTTATAATGAGTTATATTCCAAAGCGACTTGTCGACAAATACATGGAAACCTTAAGGGAAGAAGTTGATGTTTCTGAATGGTTCACTAGTAAAGAGTATATTGCATGGCTTCCTAATCCTGAACTTGAAGCTGTTACGCCTAAAGATTTTGAGAAACTCGTAGATAGATCAGCTGAATACGTGCCACCCAGGACAAGAGCGAAGCCCCTAAGCTTGCCCGATGAATACGACCTTATACTATTATGGGGGAAACTCTTATATGGTCCCTTTACTAGACCCTCAGATATTTTCTCTAAAATAAGAGGAGTCGAATCGCCATCAAAACAGGTGCTCAGCTATCACTACAGGGCACACTTCCAGCCAGGGTGGCGTTATACTACATTCTTCAAATTTGCCAGCTCCGATGACATACCCTTTATAATGTATTATCTAAAAGGATCAGATGCTGAAAGAGTAGCAAGAGCACTTGCCCTACTACCACTTCTCGGAATGTCACTTATTGGTGAAAAGCAAGCTTTATACATGGGGCAGCCCCTCTGCGGTTATCATCCCCTGTTCTTAGAGATACCGCAGACATATAACGTTGAGGCACCATATGGCATATCCTACATGAAGCTAGATCTATACACCGATGTTCCTAGACTCTGGGAAATGCTCGATCGGGACAAGAAGGAGTGGAAGTGGCCTGAACAAAAAATTCCAATCAAACTACAGGAGAAAACGTGAAAGATTTCTTTCCCCAAATTCCAGACATGTATACAATTATACGATTACGGAAACTTTTTCGGGATATCCTATTAACACCTTTGAGGGTCTCTTGAGCGCGAATACCCCGTTTGAAACTACTCCGGGAATCGTCATCAGCTCTTTTTCCAATGTTTCCGGGTTTTCAACCTCCCGGAACACCGCGTCGATTATGAAGTTGCCGTTGTCAGTGATTATTGGTCCCAGCTTCCCACTACCTGAGATCCTGATGGAGGCCTGGATGACGCCTGGCATGGACTTTAGAGCCGATACCACTTTTTGGGCGGCGAAGGGGTGGGCTTCAACGGGTATTGAGACACCTGTAGGCCTTTCTCTTAGCTTTTTCCAGTCTGCTATGATTATGTACTCCCTGGAGAAGTAGTCCACTATCTTTTCCCGGAAAAGAGCGCCTCCAAGACCCTTCACCACCCATTTATCAGGGAACACGTAGTCCGCCCCGTCGAATGCTATCTCGGGTGACTCGTCTAGCAAAGGCCTCTCTGTTAATCCCAGCTTCGACGCCGTTAAACTCGTGTCGTAAGAGGTTGCAACGAAGTATATCTCGAGCCTTTCTCTTCTAACCTTCTCGGCAAGCTTCTCGATAAAAAGCCTGAGCGTTGTGCCGCTGCCAAGCCCTATCAGCATCCCGTCCTTGACGAGTTTTAACGCCTCTTCTACTGCCCTAAGACGAGCCTCTGCTACATCTGCCTCAACTGTTTGAGTGCCCACAAATAATAGGGTATTGGCCGTTTTTCTTAAACGTTTTTTAAATATGGTCAGTTGGAATAGGTATACCCTGGGGAATATGGAGAATCTACCTAACTGGCCCCTGATGGAGGAGGAAATACTTATTGTCGAGGACGAGAAAAACGTCTACTTTAACTTCCCGTATTCTCTCTATAAGAAGGGTATTGAGAAAGAAATCTCGAGGCTCCCAGTCACGGTAACGATCAGCGAGGACTCCCTTGGCGGGAAAAGAGCTCTAGTCGTTATGGAGAAGCATCTTGGGGCCGAGGTCAAGGCCTGGCTCTCAGTAAAGCTTCCCTCACTGAATAAAAAATACTTTATAACAGAGCTTGAAATAATATGAATGCTCCAGATGACGAGCCTTGTAAGGGCGGACTAGTGAAGAGTCGAACCCCGCTGATGGTGTATGCGTCCCCCCATCTTTACGGTTGAGGTTGTAGAGCCATTCATAAGCAAGTGGATGTTCATAGAGCTTTCACACGCGTCCAAGATAGTTGGGCGCGAGAGCCTATGGGTCTTTAACGTAAAGAAGGAGTGTGAGAGGGAGAAGCTTTTCTCCATTGCCTCACGTGTTGAGAGCCAGAGTTTCTTAGACAAGCTTGAAGAGCTAAAGAGGGACTTTAATATTATCATACTTGATCCTTCAGGAACAGAAGAGCTTAGACCCACTGACTTCTCTTCGAATACCATCATAGTCGTAGGAGGCATTATGGGGGATCATCCCCCACGGGGACGTACAAGAAAGGAGATTTCGGAAAGAGCGGGTGGTGGGGTACTGTTCAGGAACATAGGTAGCGGTCAGTTTACAATAGACGGAGCGATATATATGGCTAGAATGGTATCGCTTGGGAGACCCTTAAATTCAATTCCGGTACAGGTGGGCTTAACTCTCAAGAAAAGACACTTCGAAGTTTACCTGCCATACGCCTATCCCGTTGAAAACGGCAAGGTGGTTATATCCCAGGAAGAGATTCACTACATCCTACACGAACTTGAAGAAGACGAGGCGAGGGCTCTTAGGGAGGGCAAACACCCATCTATCTGTGACTAATCGTTCTCTAGACTTGCACGCGTTCCACGCTGATTAGGTCCGTTGACCCTCTTCTACGCCCAGCCGTGAAGACTACTATATCGCCTACGGATACGAACCCCATCTTCACGGCTTTGTCGAGTAACTCTGAGAAAAGAGATGGCGAGTGCTTGTTTAGGGAGGGCTCGTATACAGCTCTCACACCCTTTAATAAGTTGATATATCTTGCAGTGGGAGGCCAGTTTGTGTAGACTATCATCTCAGCGGAGGGCCTGAACTTTGCCAGTCTTCTAGCCGTGTTACCTCTCTCTGAAAAAGCGAGGATTTTGCCTCCAATGATATTGGAGAGCAGAGCCACTCCCTTAGCTATAGCTTCAAAGTGGTCTTGAGGCTCATAGTCTGCTAACTGTCCTTTTTCGAGTTTTTCCGCCTCCACGATAATCCTCTTAAGCCAGGACACTGCCACGACAGGGTACTTGCCCGCTGCCGTTTCCCCGGCGAGCATCAAGGCATCTGCATCCATCTTCACCGCTGTTATCACGTCCACCACCTCCGAGCGTGTGGGAACAGGGTTGTTTATCATAGACTCGAGTAACTGGGTTGCCACAATGCTTGGTTTTCCCTTAAGTCGGGCTTTCCGCAGGATATCTTCCTGTACCCGATATATTTCTTCTAAGTTGTAGAAGTTTGCAAGGTCGCCCCGCGCGACTAAGACCATATCGCTATGCTCGAGAATGGGCTCTAGGTTTTCAACTGAACTCCTAGTTTCTATCTTCGCGATTATTTTCACGTCCTCCGCTTTTAGATCGTATAATAATTCTCGTAACCTCCTTATGTCTCCCTCGTGACGTACGAAGCTTAAGGCTATGGCGTCGAACCCGTTTTCCACAGCAAACTTGACGTCACCGACGTCTTTCTCCGTTAATGATGGGAGTGGATACTCCTTGCCTTTAATGGTAATGGTCTTCTTGGGCTTCAACTCACCCTCAAGTAGAGATTCTGCCTGAATCTTTTCACCGTCATTAAAAAGCACCTGGAAAGCAAGCCTGCCACCTTCAACGTATAGGACATCCCCTTGTGAGGCTAATTCGAATAGTGTCCTGAGAGGGATAGGGATTCCTTCTGAGGATCTCTCTCCCTGTACAAAAGTGACCTTGTCTCCCGGATGAACCTGGATCGGGTCGAAGCCTCCAAGTCGAACGACGGGTCCCTGAAGATCCGCTATCAGCGTTACGGGTCTCTGCGGGGTCTCAAGACTTCTAAGTTTCGCCGCTATACCCCGAAATACCTCGTAATCCGCATGCGAAAAATTGAAACGGAACCCCTCAACTCCCTCTAGAAATAGCCTTTTTAGGATATCCTCTGACCAGGATGACGGACCGATGGTTGCAATGATTTTGGTTTTACGACCAGTCATACATGCACAAAGACAAGATAAGAGTCTCGTTTTAATACTTAGTTATTCTGCTCCATGTTCTCTGTGCTCCTCTTTTCCTCCTCCAAGATAAGTCCAAGGAGGTAGATAGTTCTCACATAGGAATCGGCTAAGGCTTTGGAAGCATCATCTAGGAAGCGGGTGCCTCTAGAGTGATCCCTGTAAAGCCTCTTACCCAGCCAGTTTCTACTGTTAGCTAGTTCTCTCTCAACGTCAGCTAGACTAACCGAGCTGTTTATGCCAAGCTTCGCCTTGACGTTTTCTGGAAGGTTGCTTATCACATGCTCGAGACCCGTAACCTCTACACCCAGGTACTGCTCTGCAGTTTTCCTTGTATCCTTGACCAGTTTCATCTGTATTAGACCGCTTAGAAGCGCAGCGTGGTATGTCAATCCGAGCATGTGCATTTCCTCCCTGAGCCTCTCAATATCGAACACCAGTATTTTGAAGCCGTTGTTCAATGAATCCTGCAGTCTTCGCACCACCTCTCCCTCACCTTGCACCGTGTAAAACTCTTTCGTTATCTTCTCAACTATAACCTCTTCACCGTTGAAGAAGGCTAGATAGCCGTATACGATGTCACCCTTCTCGTCGAGTGGGACAAGGAGCAAATCCAAGGATGCTAGCTTAAGGTGCTTTCCAGGCTTCGGCACGTATAACTCCTTGCCCTTCAGAGATATAGCGATCTTGTCAGAGAGCAATATGTACCCGACAACCTTTTTTGCAAGCTCCTTCGCTACGTTCCACCGACCACCAAGTCCAATCCATTCTATATGTGCCTCCTCGTCCCTAGCTAGCAAGAGAACCTCGCTTAGCTGGCTAGGAGTGAATAGCTCTAGCTCGCGATATATCTCGCCCCAATCCATTTTCTCGACTAGTCCTGCACACTCCTCCTCCCACAAGACGAGTGTTTTCCTGCCTCCTAGGCTTGAAAGCGAATAGGAGAAAGTAAAAAGGGGAAGCCTGTACTTCTCTCGAAGGAAAACCATAAGGAATGCTAGCCCCAGCCTTATCCGCCGAAGATCCTCACCATGGTCTAGCTCGATTAACCGGCCATAAGTGTAGTCCTGATACTTACCGGCTGTAAGGGCTGGTATCTCGACAACCCTCCTATCTTTCACTATTATCGTCCCAGCCTCTGTCTCGACGGGCCTCCCGTGCTCCCGCTCTACTATCCACACCGTTTTCCACGGATACTTGTGGTACATTCCAAAACCGCTTGTGGGCGGTATCACGTTGCTTATAGCTTCGCTGAGGAGCCTCCCTCTCAAATAATCGTAGAAGAGGCTAGCCCTTTCACCCCACTTAGCCTTTATTTTCTTATACTCTTCTATTGCATAGGTGAAGGGTTCGAATCTGTAGAGGATATTCTCGCTAAGTGGCTGCACGACGACTTTTCGGACAGCTCTTCCGGCTTCTCCACCCTTTTGAATAGACGTTACCACGCCGTCGGAAGAGTAGTCTATACAACCAACTTGGAACTTCTCGACTAGGTCTGAGAAAGATATATCCTCCAGGAATTTCTCGCTCTCTTCGTCGACGTATACACGTTTAATACCGTAGGGAGGAGCAAACTCGTAAAAATTGATGTTGTACCATGTGCGTTCACCCTTCTTTGTTAACTGCCCTTTAAGGTAGAGTCCAAGTTTTTCTAGAAATTCAGCCTCACTTTGGTTCAGCCTTTGACCACTTTTTACCTTGAAAAGCGAGTAGAATAGGAAGCCATACCTATTATCAGGGTTTACAAGGGTGATCTCCGGTGGGCTGTCAATCCACTCTCTCAAGACATCTACGCCTCGACTCAATAGCTCTCTATCCCATCTTGAGCCAGGGAAAATAACTGTCTCAGTATAAGGTATTGTTTCTCGTCTGCCCTTCCTCCCATTCCTCTGGCGAAACTCTCTTACGTCATCTGGGAGACCTACATGGACAACCCTCGCGATCAAACCTATGTCTATACCCTGCGTGAGAGTTCTAGGTGAAATGATTACTTTGATTTTCCCTTGTCTAGTGAGGTCTTCAATATTCTGTCTCTTCTCCTTGCTTACGAGATGGTGGTGGGAAGCAACCAGCTCTTTTTTCTCGTCAGGGAGGAGCTCTCTCAGCTTGCGATATAACTCCTCGGCACGGTTGATGCTGCGTGTAAAGACTAAGGTCACGTACTCGTCATCTATATAATGCTTAATGATATCCACTGGGTCGACGCGCGGAGGGTGTGTTTCAACGCCGTAGGTCTGGAGTGCGTCCAAAACCTTATAGATGTTCCTTCTGAACTTCTCATAGTCTTCCATTGCTTCAATGATTTCTTTGTTACCCGACTGTATCAACAAGCTCTTGTAGTCTCGTAGGTTGTTCCAGTAATCCTTTAAGTTCCTTCCGAGAACGATATAATATCTGTCTTCACGCCTAAAGGCCGTTCCATCCACAATGCTGCATTCGCGACCTGTATACTCCCTGAGAACGGAGCACATATCCTCAGGGTTTGAGAGAGTCGCGGTCAACACAGCTACCTGTATCCCCTCTCGTAGCGAAGCGATTATCCTGACTAATGCCAGTAAGAGTGAGAGTTCACGCGGGCTATAGAAATCAACCTCATCGAGAACAAGGAGATTTAACTCATTCAGAAAGCCTAATAGGAGTGAGCTTGAAGGCTTCGACGCCACCCTCTTTATATCCATAAGAAGGAAAGCAGGGTTAGTTACAACTATATCTGAGGCCCGTATCTCGCTCTTAACCTGGGGGTAACTCTTCCCCTCCCTCTTAGACCGTGAAGTGGAGTCAACTTGGGATATCTTAAGCCCGAGAGCCCGGCAGTACTCTGACAGCCTTGACAGCTGGTCATATGATAGAGCAAGGGTCGGATAAACTGCCAAAACCTTCTTGTGATGCGTGGCAGCGTAAAGCCACCAGGCCTCTGTCTTACCGCTCCCGGTTCCTGACTTCAACACGATGTTTTTCCCTCCTACGAGCTCCTGGTACGCCATGTACTGATGCTTGTACAGTCTCTTATCGAGGAGATAGTCGAGGCGAGGGCTACTGGGAGAAGCCTTGAGGATTTCTCGAAACGTTACCTCTGCCTTCTCCGGCTCTATTCCTCCCTCAACATATGCGTAAAACTCAAGTCCTAGCCTCTTTAATAGTTCACCGGTATCCAGCATATTTCTCCTACGCCCAATAGCGTAATACTTGAGGGGTTAACCGCTAAAAAGCTTTGAGTCAACACCCTGTTTAACTTTTCCATGGTATAGAGAAGAAGCTTAATCGAGCAAGCTGTGGTAAAACCTATAAGTGCGTAGTGATTTCTTCTCTGTGCACCCTGTAATTGACTGGCTGTTAAATATAGCTAGCGGGGTCGGAGGCTATCTTGGAATATTTGTAGTTTCGATACTTGGGAATTTCATCCCATTCATACCCATACCGTATTTAGTTGCTGTGTACCTCTATGCAGCCCTGATACCCGGCTCGAATCCCCTACTAGTCGGGATTATCAGTGGTGTGGGCGGGGGCGTTGGAAAGCTGATAGTCTATCTAGTGAGCAGGGGGGCTTCACGCGTAGTGCTTTCAGAAGATACCCGTGAGAGATACAACAAACTTTCTAAGATGCTTGGGAACTGGGGTATGCTGGCAGTCTTCTTATTTGCCGCTACTCCGAGTCCCGACGATGCAATAGTGATCCCGCTAGGACTGATGGGCTACAGTCCACTTAAGTTCTTCATCGGAATAACCGCTGGGAAAATACTCATAAGTATAGTGACTGCTTACAGCGGACGCATAGTGGCGCACATGACTGGTGGGATGTTCTGGTACGAGCTTCTAGTCTCTATTGTTCTATTCATCGCTGTAATGCTGATTATTTCACTACTAGACTGGGAGGGTATCCTAACTCTTCTAGGCGAAAAGGGTCTAAAGGGGCTAAGGGATGAAATTAGCAAGAAAGGACTAGGAGTTCTCTTAGCCAGGCGCAATAAATAGCGAAGCTCCATCTTCTTCCTCCAAGGATTATTTTACCGTCCTCGTTTGTAAGCACAGGGTA
>NZ_JBMFLX010000002.1:91447-104443 GCF_049970975.1 Infirmifilum sp.
TCCATCTTCTTCCTCCAAGGATTATTTTACCGTCCTCGTTTGTAAGCACAGGGTAATCCTTCAGCTGGTCTATCTGTTTTATCGCCTCTAAGTATTTCATTCTTAAGCTCCTAGCCTCCATGTTTTTACCGGCTTGCCCACGTTTGATACTATATAAGCATTTATTTTCAATATTTGTTATCGATTTTTTCTAGGAAGAGGGTAAGATGTAAGTATTTATATTCAGTGTCGTAAAATTTCTCGTGACAGTGTACGCTCTCGAGAATTCTAACGGTATCGCGGCCGGCATAGCTAGGGGTATAGGCGACAAGCTCGTACAGCTAGAATATAAGATTTTTCCTGACGGTGAGAGCTATGTAAGAGTCCCTCAAAAGCCAGAAGGCGTGGCGATTCTCGTCGCTTCTCTCTACCCGAACCCTGACAAGAGGATTTTCGAGCTATTGATGAGCGTCGAGGCTATCAAGGCGTTGAGTAGCGAGCCTCTGATAGCTGTAGTCCCCTATATGGCTTATGCACGCCAGGATAAGAGATTCCTTGAAGGGGAGCCGATAAGCATAAGGGTTATCCTCAAGTCGCTTGAAACTCTTGGACTCGATGGTCTCGTCGTAGTAGATATTCATAAACCTTCCGTGCTCTCAGAGTATACTTCTATTCCATCGAGAAATGTCTTCATAGACAGGTTGATTGCGGAATACTTCCACCCTAAGATGAGGAACTCCGTCGTCCTTGCACCCGACGTTGGGGCCCTAGAGCGCGCCAAGAGAGTGGCAGCACACCTTGACGCGGAGTACGACTATCTCGTCAAGGAGCGTGACAGGGTCACGGGTGAGGTGAAAGCTATGCCTAAAAATCTCACCGTGGAGGAGAGAACCGTCTTGATAGTTGACGACATAATAAGCACAGGGGGAACAATGGCTCTTGCTGCCAGGACTGTTCTCTCCCAGGGAGCGGAAAAAGTCTATGCCGCTTGTACGCATGCTGTAATGGTGAGAGGTGCTCTTGACTTACTCATATCCTCTGGTATAAGCGAGGTGGCAGCCACCGACACTGTGCCGTCCCCCGTGTCTAAGATCTCTGTCGTTCCAGCTGCTGTGGAGGAGTTAAGATCCCTTCTTGAAGAACTCCTGTAGATCAGCGTTCTTTTTCTTAGACTCTTCCACACCTTCCCTCTTGTGTGCATCTTCTCTTGAAACGAGGAACCTGGTAATGTCTATGAAATCTTGAGGTTCGCTCCAGGCTGTGCTCCAATCCACGTCTTTACCGCCTAGCTCGGTCTTGTAGAGGTCGGCGAAGCTGTAAATGTTTACTATTGCCGGGAAGGGGGCGGCAGCACCCGATACGAGTGCTTGTCCAACACTTAGGCTGGACAGGCCTTGAACAAGCTCTCCGACTATATCCTCCACGCTACTCATTATATGTCTCTGGTCCTCTGGGTTTGATGTTCTTAACGCAATTAGTGTACCACACTGAGCTAGCAGCGTTGGGCTTAGTTCTCTAGGCCTCTGGCTTACGACTCCCAGTCCCACTCCGAACTTTCTGCCTTCTTTTGCAATCTTCTCGATTATCTGCTTGGAAGGTACTTCTCGATCCTTAGGAGCGTATATATGTGCCTCCTCGAGTATAACTAAGATTGGGAGCACGCGCCCTGCCTGTACGTGGGCTGAGGCAACTCTCCATAAAGCCCTCAGTATCGTTGCAACAGTAGTAGTCTGGATCTCGCTTGGAAGCCCGCCAAGAGCTATAATCGTGGCCCCCTCGCTGAAGAGGGACTGGTAAATCTGAGCATATGCTCTTATGCTCTTGGAAGGCTCGTCTCCGGGAGTTCTTTTGTAAAGCTCCTCGGAAAGGACGGGAGATGTGATGAACTTTAACTCGGGGTCCTCTATAAGGCTTGCTATCTTCAACTTGAGGTCTATGGCAGAGTCATCTCTCGTCTTATCTCCACCTATACTGCTTAGCAGCTCCTGAGCCGTAAAGTGCAAGGGGTCATTCGGGGTAGCAAGGCTCCATTTTTGGCGTCTTAGCCTAAGCAATGCATCGCGGAGGTACAAGAGCTGTTTTGTTGCCCTGCTGTCAAGCTTGAGGATTTCTGCTATTTCTTCGAAGCCCAGTGTCCACAAGGGTACTTCTAGTGGTGAAGGCTCTATGCCGTACCTAACCTTCAGCATTTCAAGCATCTGGCCACTTGGAGAATATACTCGCACCTTTCCTGGGAAGAGATTTGTAAGAGGGATGTACTCGCTGTGGGTATCTATTACTAGGAGCCTTGGATGCTTATACCTCTCTAGAATTCTCGAAACCAAAACAGCAACCGTGTTAGACTTTCCTGAGCCAGTCATAGCGAGTATTGAAAAGTGTCGTGAGACAAGCATGTTGAGGTCAAGCGTAAAGCTAACTTCTAATGCTGACGCGAGACGTCCTATGTCCAGGTCAAATTTTGAAAGCAGACCGGCTAGTTCTTCAGTATCCGCGGTATATATCCTCTCACCGGGAGCCGGTAAGCTTTCAACGCCCTTGATGAGCTTGCCGTTGCGAGCATAGCCGATAACGATGGCCGTTACCTCGTTACGTGTAACCGTGATGTCTTCGTAGCCTTCGAGTTCCTCTATGAGCTTCCCCCTCCTATATAATTCGTCGCTCAAAAGGTAACCTGTAATAAGAGCATAGTGTTGGACCCCTGTTGAAGACCTAAATTTGATATATGTACCTGGCTTAGCAATATGCCCGAAGGAGTCGTCGGGGACGGCTATTCGTAAAATATTCCTTCCGTACACGTTGACTATCTTGCCTATTTCGCGTCCCAACTTGCTCTACCCTAAGCGAGATAGTACATTCTCTCTTTAAAAACATTAGAGTACTGTTTCGCGCCCGAGGGGTTGGAGCAATCCCCTTAGAACTCCCTGGGAGGACTGCCACATCTTATACGCTAGTGCCTCGACGAGAGTGCCGGGAATAAGGGTTTTGTGGTGGACTAATGAGAGTGGTCTGGGGTAACCTCTCTTGGGATCACTCAGTGATGCCAGCGCTGCTAAGGCGCTCTCGACTCTCTCACGGGAGGCAAGGTCATGAGGGTATGAAGCCTGGAGCACAGGCCCGTGTCTCGAAACTTTAAGGTACACTATGTCAAACTTGTTCCACCTGTAAACCAGGCTTAGAGTTTCTCGGGACGCTACAGGCTCACTAGGCGGGTTAACGGGTCTCAAGGCTTTAGGGTTTTCGCGACTTTCAAGTATTATGAATACTTTTTCCTTTCCACTCCATAGGGAGTCTAAAAGAACAGTGTCGCTGAGCCAACTCTTTAAATCCAGTATTTCTGAGAGGAACCTACTTGTACTCTCCTTTGCTACCCAAAGGGGTAAGATGTCGTTCTCTTCGACATGTTTCAAGAAGCTGCCGAGCACTCGCAAGTAGAGGGTTGTCTCGGCGAAAAGAAGAGTATAGTCGATCAGGAAACGCTTCCCGAGCTTGTTCTCAATAAATTTATTGGAGGCAAGCTTGTCGTGAAGTTTTTCCGCAAGATCATAAATCGATGTAAATATGCTGTAAGCCGACTTATAGAATCCATGCATGCTTCTCTCTTTAACTATTCTCTCTATCCAGGTATCGACCGTTTCATCTATTATTTTGCCTGCGTCAGTGTCCTCCACTATACTCCGGAGAGTAACGTTCTCACCGGAGATTGATCTAAGCGTTTCAGAGAATAGCTGGGAGCTTGAGCCATAAGCTGAGAGAAGTAAAGCAAGGTAACTTCCGTCAAAAATCACAGCGTCGATCTCCATCGATGAAGCCCTAAGCGCCTCCATGATTTCTAGTGAACTCATTAAAAGGGCTGCGCGGGACTCACCATGCACCTTGGGGATTATCAGGTGTGTTAACAAGTGTTCACGTCCAGGCAGACCCTCCAAGTACTTCCTGGAAATAACGCCGAGTGATGCCACTGAAAACAAGGAGACGAAAGCCCCCTGTCTCTCGCTAATCGCGTGACTCCCGTCGATAAACCACAGCTTCTCCAACGGTTTGCCCTCGATACTAAGTGGTTCTTCTACTCTCTCACGTGCCTCCAATAGTATCCTATCCATCTCGGCGATAAAGGAATAGTGTCGAAGCTTCTCCATGATTTAATAACAGTATACTTCCAGGGTGCTTATATTGTTACCCGTCCGTCAAACACCAAAAGTATATTTTTCACTTCGTGGTAGCGTTAACGATGTCATTAGCTTTTGACCCCGTTAAGTTCCTGGTCGAGCTAGTAAGGATACCCAGTGAGTCGAGCTATCAGGGGAGCGTTATTGTGAGGAAAAACTACCGTGAAGTCTCGGATTTAATAGAGAAGACCGCAACCGAGCTCGGCTTAAGCGTTACGCGAATAGACCTTTTAGGAGGCGAGATACCAACCCTCTTGATAGGGCTTCAAAACGCTCCTAAGAGCAGGCCTAGTTTGGCTTTTGTGACTCACTACGACGTTGTTCCAGCGAAAGGTCCTTGGGAAGTCGAAGGGCTAAAGATTGATCCATATGAACCGGTGGTTAAAGGCGGGAAAGTTTACGGGAGAGGGGCAGCCGACGATAAGTCTGCGATAGCCTCAGTGCTAGATGGATTTATGGCCTTGAAGGGTTCTGAGGATAAGCTTCGCTACAACCCGTTTCTCATCGTCACTGGAGACGAGGAGGTAGGCGGCACCGGCATTAAGGCACTCTTAGAACAGGGATATAGATGGGACAAGGTCATTATCGTTGACTCAGGCTCAGAATACGTTTCTGTGGGAGCGAGTGGAGTAGTCCACGGCTGGATAAAGGTTAGGGGTAAATCTGGTCACGCCGGCTATCCGCACGCCGCCAGGAATGCTGTCGAAGACCTCTTAAAGCTACTTGCAGAACTTCAAGCGTTCAAGAGTATGAGGAGTGGAAAAATCTCCAGGCAGCCCTCCCCACCCGGCTCCCCAGTCCCCAAAGTGTGGGGAAGGTTCTCGGTAACCGTGGTTAAGCTGCCTGAACATGAGCCTGAGAAGCACAACAGGATCCCAGGGGAAGCTTGGGCCGGCTTTGATATGCGACTTTTACCAGAGGAGAGAATCGAGGAGGCGCTAAGCGAGCTCTACAGCTACTTCTCCTCGACTGTAGCCAAACTTGGGATAGATGCTTCCCTAGAGATCATCTCGGCCCAGCCAGGCTGGTTTGCCAAAAACAATGCGTTTGTTAATGAGGTCCTCAATGCTGCCAAGAAAGCCTACATGCAGGCAGGTTTACCGGGCGAGCCCGTCCTAGCAGCCGAGTTGGGAGGCAACGATGGAACCCACTTCGACGTCTATGGAATGGACGTGGTCGCCTTCGGAACAATAAGGGGAGGAACAAACATCCACTCGGAAGGAGAGTTTGTCTACATTGAAGACATGACGATGTTCAAGCACTTCATGTCGAATTTACTTCTATAGAGGGTAAAAGGATGCAGGTTAAAATAAGATATCTTTCCCTGTTCCGCGATCTCGTCGGTAAAGGGGATGAAGTCCTCGAGATACAAGGCCAGGAGGCTACAGTGAAAACTGTTCTAGACCTCGTACTCGAGAGGCATCCATCTCTAAAAGATTATTTCGAAGCCGGAGAAATCATAATAGTTAACAACGGGAGAGTACTCCAAGTTTCAGATAAAGTCGCAGCAGACTCAGAGCTCATACTAATGCCGCCAGTTTCGGGCGGCTCGCCCTATGCATTCATTGATCGGGTAGACCCCGTCCTTATTCTTGACGGCCTTCTTAAAGCTCTTGATGACGGTGCCGGAGCCGTAGCCATATTTATAGGCAGGGTCAAAGGGAAGGTTCAAGGGAAAAGCGTCAATGAGCTCTACTACGAGGCACTAGAGCCCTTGGCTACATCCACCCTTACAAGCATAGGAGAAGAGGAGGCTAAAAAACACTCGTTGATATACTCGACAATCTACCACAAGAAAGGTCCTGCCAAGCCGGGTGAGCCTGTCCTATTCATAGGCGTCGCTTCGGAACGTCGCGATGTGGCTTTGCGGGCTCTGCGGGACATTCTCGAGAGGGTCAAGCATGAAGTATACGTGTGGAAGCTTGAAAAGCGCGAGGACGGGGAGTTCTGGATACTGGGTGACGGGAGGAGGATTCCTAGACCCTATTCTGCTCACCCTTAACCTTCTCTAAAACTCTTATTTCCTGGATAATCGTGTGAGGATATTGCCCCCTTTCGTCTTTTTCCAGCGCTTTCACCATGTCCCATATAGTTAGTAATGCTATGCTTACGCCCGTTAAAGCCTCCATTTCCACCCCTGTTTGCGCCGTAGTCTTAACGGTTACAACTGCCTCTACGCCCCGCTCGTCCAAATTAAAGTCTACAGATACAGACGTTATTGGAATGGGATGGCAGAGAGGTAGTGTTTCCCACGTCCGTTTAACGGCAAGTATGGCAGCCGTGCGTGCCACGTTTAAAACGTCGCCTTTCGGGACTCGACCCTCGATTATCGCCTGAAGCGTCTCAGGTTTCAGACGTATGTATCCCCTTGCGGTGGCCTCACGGTAAACCGCGGGTTTCTCCGTAATATCAACCATTCTTACTTCTCTCCCACTCATAGTTTTCGCCTAGCCAGTGCTATTATATGGCCCGCCTCAGGACAGATAAGTTTTCTGAGCGCTGTCTCCACAGCTGTCGGAGAGCCAGGCAGGAGGAAAAAGACTTTCCCTGCAACCAGACCCGCGGTAGCGTTTGAGAGAAAACTAGAAGACCCCGCCTCTTGAAAGCTTATTCCTCTGAATACATCTCCAAAGCCTTCGAGCTCTTTATCAAACAGTGGTCTTAAAGTTTGGACGGTTATATCGTCGGGTGTTGGACCAGTGCCCCCACTGAATATAATAGCGTCCACGTCTTTGTCTTCGATGAGATTCAGGGCGGTCGCCAGGAGTAACCGTGGGCTGTCGGGGATAAGGACGTATCTAGTGAGCTGGTGTCCAGTAGACGTTATGACTTCCTTTGCGATATTAAATGAAATGTCTTCAAACTCTTCTCCTATTCTCAACGCATGATACCTTGATGTACTTATAGTCACGAAAGCAAATCTCACGCTTTTAGGTGCTTCTTTCTTATGAATCTCACTAGTTTTCATCTTTAAAGCCTCACAGCTAAAAGTCATTAGGTCACATTATATTATTTTTGAGGACATCACAAGTCGTTTATATAGGGCCGGGTGTCCTACTATTTTTGTGGCCGAGTCTCGGGAGGAACGGATCACTGGTAAGGGAAACGATGTAGCTGAGGAGCCATTGAGAGAAGTTTTTACAGGGGAACTGAGAGGGGTAGATATCATCGTATGTGATAGAGAAGGTGTGACGCAACTGTATAGACGCGGTTATGGCTTTACAGAGGGAGAGTGTCTCAAATTATCGCTGCTTGAAGCAGCATATCTTCTCTACAGGGGGCTTCTAACAGTAAAGGATTCTAGTGGTAAGGAGCTAAACTTTGAGGAACTCCTTCGCCTGGGTGGTGAATACGACCCCGAGTTTTGGACAAGGCTGAATGTCTACACAGATCTCAGAAACAGAGCCCTGGTCGTGATGCCAGGTGTACATAATCTAGAATTTCTCCTGGACTGGAAGAGAAAGACCAAGACCAAAAGGTACCTTATTAGGGTTGTTAAGGAGGGAACCAGGCTGAGCTTCAGAGAGTTTGAAGAGATGTTCCGAAGGGCTTTAGAGAGTGATAGAGAGCTTGTAATGGCAATAGTTGATAAAGAGGGAGTTATATCATACTACATAGTCGAAGGTGTTTTACGTGAAGGACTCCCGGAGTTTGAAGATAGTGACGAGGTACAAGTTGAACAAGAAGGATAAGAAAAGTTTGGTCGAGGAGGCTGCAACTTCTATAGGAGAAGAATTTGCGAAGAAGATTGAGGAAGCAGAGCAAGTAGAGATAGCTAAAATCAAGTCAGAAGATGTAGAAGAGGTATACCTTGTTAATGGCATCATCTCCGCGATTAGATTTTCAGGTATAGGGCTAATACCCAGCCTATTCTATCTCTACAAAATGGGACTACGAGTAAATTTTCCATCAGTATATGTTGATTCAGGCGCAGTCCCTCATATCTTGAATGGTGCAGACGTTATGATACCTGGCATCAAGAGAATCGAAGGCTCATTTGGGGCTGGGGAGAGGGTGCTTGTAAGGGAGCTGGGAGGATCTAGGGTAATAGCTATTGGGCTTTCACTAGTCTCCTCGGATGACATCGCTGGCAAACAAAAGGGTAAGGGTATAAGGAACTTACATTATCTTGGAGACGAGATATGGAAGATGTCTTCATGAAGGGGCTGAAAAGGCAGATAAGGTTTATACTACTCTTATAGCCTCGGCATTCTGCGGTGCAAGGACGTTGAAGGTGAGATGTGTCTTCTTCTTGAACCACTCGCTTAGAAGATATGACTGGAATTCAGCAATCTTGCCTTTCTCGCCGTGGTTTAGGATCACCGTTCGTGGAGTAGGCTCTATTCTTCTGAGGTAGGCTTCCAACTGCCTTCTATCGCTGTGCCCCGAGAACCCCTCAACCCTATAGATGCTCATCTTTAACTCCTTGGTTATGATTTTTCCATCTTCTATGAAGGTAAGCTTTCTCAGGCCCTGAAGTATTTTCCTTCCAAGTGTCCCTTCTACCTGGTAGCTAACGAACACAAGGCTGCTGTTCGGGTCATCTGCAAGAAGTTTCAAGTATTCGAGGACGGGGCCTCCTGTCAGCATTCCGGAGGTAGCGAGTATCACTGCTGGTCTAGTCCCTACAACCTCCTCCTTATTCTCACCTCGATATATGTGTATATTCTCGGAGGTGAAGGGGTTCTGGTCATTGTATATCTGGTTCCTTACAGCCTGAGAGAGATACTCGGGGAAAGTCATGTGAACTGCTGAGACCTCGTCTATCATGCCCTCGATAAATATTGGTATAGGCGGAATCAGTTTATTTCTGATCAGGTTTAGGATTGCAAGTAATACTTCCTGGGCTCTCCCAACCGCTAATACGGGTATCAGAGTTATTCCTCCCTTATCGATCGTCTCCTTTATTATCTTGCCTAGCTCAAGCACCGCTTCCTCCTCACTGGGAAGCAGATCGCTCTTACTTCCATATGTTGTCTCCATGATCAGGATTTCTGCGCGTGGAAACTTTGTGTGTGCAGGGTCGAGTAGCATGGTTCGTGCGAACTTTATGTCTCCCGTGTAGATGAGGTTTACCAGACCCTCACCGATGTGGAGATGTATTAGGGATGAGCCTAGAATATGTCCGGATCTATAGAGCGTGAGCCTTATCTCTGGAGCTATGTCTGTCACTTCTCCATAGCTGAGAGTATACGTGTGGAGTATGACGGAAGCTATCTCTCGTGCTGAGTATATTTGGGGTTTACCTTCTCGCTCAGCGACCTTTATATAATCTTCGAATAAAAGCTTGGCGAGGTGTAGTGTGGGCTCCGTCATGTAAACCGGGCCTTTATAGCCATACTTGAAGAGTACTGGAAGCGCTCCAACGTGGTCAAGGTGTGCGTGGGTTATCACGACTGCGTCTAAGTTCTGAGGGTCGAATTCAGGCAGGTCAAATAGTGGGAGCTCGTCTCCCCCACTCGTGGGTTTGAGGCCAGCATCTAGGAGTATGTTGGACTCTGGAGTCTGGACAAGGACTGCGCTTCTGCCTACTTCTTGAAATGCTCCAAGTGAGACTATTCTTACGCGATCGGTCTCGAAGAGTGGCGTTCTATACACATTGTTTCCTAACTCCTTGAGGAATCTCCGCCTATAATCTACCTCTGCGCGATATATGTCCCGGATCTCTTTAATGCTTCGGCTCACGACGGGAGGTCTGCGCAGAACTCTTGGGTACCATAGTGTTTCCACGAAGATCCTTGTAAGAATGTTTGGATCCACCTTTTCCGGTGAAAGGAGTTCTATCTCGACTTCACCTATAGATTCATTGAAGTAAAGATCTTTTAGGCCAGCTTCACGTGGTATGAGCGAAGATATGATTTCACGCGAAGTCTCTTCTTGGAGCCTGGATTTTTCATCTCCTCTAACTATCACCCTCTTTCGAAGAGTCTTTGCTATTCTCTTGATCAACTCGCTATCGTTATCTAAGAAGATCTGAGGTCGCCTAGTGTATATGGCTATTTTAGGTCCTTCAAAGTCTATCTTAGTAATCTCTGCATTGGGCGGTACATTGCTAAATATAGCCTCTCTAACCTCTCGGGCCACAGACGTTATGGTTTCCAAAATGGTTCACCGGGAAAAACAATAGGACAGTGAATTCGCAAACCATATGAAGTTAATAAACCTTTTCTTTTTATTCGTAGAAGTCTAATAGAAGCTTTCCACAGCAACGAGTTAAGTTCGCTTAAAAGTTATTCCTTCTTCTGTTATAGTTGCCACGTCAACTCCCTCCCCGCTTCCAGGATCACGGGCTAAGGCTGTATGAACCGCTCTAATTGCGAGTTTTACAGCATCCTCTAAAGACAGGTCTTCGCGATACTCTTGTTCTAGCATTGCAACGGCGTAGGGGGAGCCTGAGCCTGTAGCTGTGAATTTCTCGCGAGTTACAGTGCCAAGCCAGTCAACCGAGTATAGGGAGGGCCCCTCCTCCTTATCAAGCCCACCTATGAGCATTTGTACCATGAGGATGGGTCTATAGGTGAAGAGTATTAATGAGGCAAGTGTGGCTAAGCTCTTCACAGATATGCGTTCGCCGTTCGTGGCCTTGTAATAGCCAGCCTCGACTTTCAAACGGTCGATAAGTTGCTGGGCATCACCAACAGTGCCTGCAATAGTTACAGCTACGTGTGAGTCTATTTCCAGGATCTTCCATACATGCTTACTGGCAATAAAATAACCGCTTGTAGCCCGCCTGTCAGCGGCGAGAACTACGAAGTCTCTACCCGTTAAACCTACGGTGGTAGTACCCTTCAGCACGCCTGGCGGAAGCTTCTGTTGCATCATAAGCGTTCAAGCTTAAAAGGGGGCTGCCCGATATAAAAACCACACTATGCGCCGAACAGTCACAATGGTTACCCCTTTGATAGCTAAGCCCGGGACTATATTCCAGCCCTACGTAACCTCGAAGTGTATAGAATGTCAGTTTTTCAATGCTTGTATTGGTAATCTAAGGCCGTTAGCAAACTACAAAGTTGTGAACATCCGGAAACACGCAGTGTATTGTCCAGCCTTAGCTGAGGAGTTAATTACCGTTGAGGTAGAAGAGCTTCCAGTAAAAATCCTTGTTGATTTACGGGACGCGATGCCTGGAGCCGTCATACGTTATAGGAAGCCGGGATGTCAAGAGAACAGTGAAGATTGTGATCCTCCCTACTTAGAGGAGGGAGAAAGGATACGGATATTAAGAGAGGTTGAAAAGAAGAATAATCTGTCAATTGTTGAGGTTGAATTTATTGACCCGCCTCACCCTCGGCTTTGGATTCGGGCTCGGAGGAAGCTCCTTGGGAAACGGTAGCCTGGGATTGTGTCTGCGTAGCTTCTTTTTCCTGCTGTATTTCAAACTTGAAAATAACTTTGACTGTTCTTATGTTAGGCAGATATTTTTGGAGGTCCCTTATGAACGCGTTCATGAGATGATAAGAGTTCTCATGTAGAAGAGTTGTAGCTGGAACTGTTAAGAGAGCTTCTCCATCCTTTGCTTCGACGTTTATCTCGTTTCGAGGAATTCCCCTAAACCATCTATGGAATAATTCACGAATTTTTTCATCGTCTCCCGTGATGTTTTTCTCAACTTTCAGAACGGCTTTGACTTTTTTCCCGGCGAACGGATGATTAAAGTCGACGGTTACTCGTCCTCCGCCGACCCTGACTATTCTTCCTCTCTGGCCTCCCACTTGAACCTCTTCCCCAACCCTCGGTATAACTCCTTGTCTTGTAAATTCACGAGCAGGGATAACTTTGATGTTCTTAGGGTCTTTCTCTCCGAAGGCTTGAGAGGGTTCGAGAATGACCTCTTTTGTCTCGCCCTCTTTAAGCTCGCGTAAGGCATCCTCAATAGGCTTAAAGAGTACTCCTTCACCTACAATTACAAGCTCCGGCTCAAAAATGTTCTGTGAAGAAAGGTTGTGCTCCTTGGCAACTTCTTCTATCGTGGTGTCTATCACTCTTTCTCCTGTGTCCTCTAGTACGCTAATGGTGTAGTTTACCAGCAGGAACTGCTTTGACTCAGTGCTCAAATCTCCCACCTCTTTGCCTTTCAAGGTATTACGCTATAAGCTTTGCCATTTCCTGGATTCAGAAAAAATCTTCCCCACTGACAACCTTTTATATAGGGGTGGGATTGTGAATACAGGTTCTGGTGATTTGTCGTGAGCAACGAGGAAAGACCAAATGAAATAGAATTGAAGGTCTACGAGGTTCGACAACACGAGGCTGGTCGTGGAAGAGTCAGGATTGACGAGGATGCAATGGAGGCACTTGGGATAAGTGCAGGTGACGTTGTAGAAATTGAGGGAAAGAGGAAAACAGTAGCTGTGGCATGGCCAGGGTACGCTGAGGATAAGGGAAAGGGAGTTATACGCATGGACGGCTGGACACGCAAGAACGCGGGCGTAAGTATTGGCGATAAAGTAAAGGTTCGTAAAGCCGAGGTAAAACCGGCCCAAATGGTAAGGCTGGCACCTGCTTCTATGACTCTCGCGGTCGACGAAAACTTCGTAGCCTACGTTAAGAAGAGGCTCTTAGATAGACCTATTATTGAAGGAGACATAATTCAGATACCAGTACTGGGACAGGTCATACACTTCAACGTTGTAAGTATCAAGCCAAAAGGAGTTGTCATGGTCACTGAGAAGACTCAGCTTAAGATTCTCGAAAGACCTGTAGACATCGGCCGGATCCCGAGAATAACCTATGATGATATCGGTGATCTTGAGGAGGCTAAGCAGAAGATAAGGGAGATGGTGGAGCTCCCCCTAAAGCACCCTGAGCTTTTCAAGAGGCTCGGTATTGACCCGCCTAAGGGTATACTGCT
>NZ_JBMFLX010000003.1:0-77327 GCF_049970975.1 Infirmifilum sp.
AGTCCAGGAATTTATCTCTCATGAAAATTTCAGCTCGGTTTCCAACACATAAGTAACCACTCAGACAAGGCAAGCCGCTGTTCTACGCATTAATAGACAGCAACTTACTTGAGGTTTAACACAAGGTTTTTATACAGCTTTAATGCATATTTTTGATCATGATCTATCTTAAAATTACATTGATGAATATTTCAGAGCTAAAACCCCATGAAAAATACATAGAGGAACGAGTACTTTTCCTGTTAGAAGATATGATGAGGACTGGTATCCTAAGAAAACCGGTGGTCGCAGAAAACAAACACAATGTTTTGCTGGACGGTCATCATCGATTTGAAGCATTTAAGAGATTAGGACTCCAGTATATCCCTGCCGCTGTAGTAGACTACCAGGATCCTAGAATTGTCGTTAAAAGCTGGGAAAATGGGTACATTTTTGATAAAGACCAAGTGCTTAGGAGAGCCCTTAAAGGAGAATTATTCCCTCCACGCACAACGAGACACGTGGTTCAACTTGACGGGAGAGAGCTTCACATCTCCGAGATTCTTCCCGATGTCAACTTACCCTTGAAGAGCTTTAAAACTATGCCTCTCAGTATTGGGGAGAGGCTTGAATTCTAGAATCTCTGAGTAATCGCAGTTGCTACACACTTCGAATCCGGAGACGTCGAAAAAACCAGAGACCTCAAGCCTGATATATTCTTGATCTATTATGGGAAGCCTTAGTATCAGCTTTCTGGACGCATCGGAGGGTACCAGGTGTAGTATAAGCCACCTTCCACCATCAGGCCTGCTGCCTTCAAGCCCACTAGGCCCGGACTTACCGATTATGGATAGTGTTCTTGAAAAAGTAATGCTTTTATCGCCATCAAAGCCCCCTTCATCGTTGCGGATGCCCAGGTTCATCTGTACCTTTCCATCCACAACGATGGTAAAGAAGCCTCTGTAGACCCTTCTACCTTTCTTTACACGCTTGTGAAGTTCTCCTGATATACTGACACGAGCCAAGGGTATGCTCGGTTTCGCCTTTGGGTTGAGTCGGCTATAAATGTTTCGTAGGACGTTTTAAATTTTCAGCTTGGCTTTGAAGAACCGTAGATAAATAACATATATAATAAAGGTTTTGCGGTTGGGGAATCATGGATATCAGGACATCTCAGGTGGAGACTAGAGGCTTCAGGATTTCTATAGAGGAGAATGGTCGCGAACTAGGACATTGCTTTATTTATCTGATCAAGAATGATCTTCACGACAGACCTTATGCGTTACTAGAAGATGTCTATGTGAATGAGAGTAATAGGGGGCAAGGAATCGGAAAGCTTTTAGTGAAAAAGGCTATCGACCTTGCGCGAGAATTAAACTGCTATAAAATAATCGCTACCAGTCGCTTTGGACGGGGTGAGCTCCACCAGTGGTATCAGAAGCTGGGTTTCAAGCTTTACGGCTACGAGTTCAGGATAGATTTTGAGTAGCCAGTTCATTTTTTCTCATGTACTTTCTCATCTTTTTCTCGACGAAAATTCGCTGAAGACCTCTAGCTCCACTCTGGACTCGAGCATGTCAAGTATGAGTGAAATTATGTTTCCTAAAAGATGATCTATAAGGCTTGAAGACTCGAACTTCTCAAAATACTCTCGGTACGTTTTCGTGATGACAAGTTTTGACTCCTCGTCGCCGGTCTTGAAAGCCTTTATCCCTGCTTCGAACGCCTCGCGGATTACTCGGATATCCTCCTCTGATAACTCAACTATATGAGCTATCCTTGCTATGTTCACTATAACGTCTCCCACTCGTTCAAGAGTCTTGCCGTAGTTGAAGATTGGAAGGAGCAAGGTCTTATTAGGAATGCCCACTTTGGCCAGATACCATGAGTATAATATCGAGAGGTTGACTTGCCTGCTTAAGAGAAAATAAAACTTGTCCACCTCTTCGTCTCTCTCTAGTATGTCTTTCAGGTACGACATGTCCCCCGTGCGCACGAACTCTTCGAGGTCCTTTATACTGTTAAGGATGAGTACTTCCATTCTGTTCAAAACCTTAGGAACCTCTGTTGATGCTGTGTTCGCCAGCATCTGGAGAAGGATGTAGTCGGAGCCCTCCTCGAAGACTTCTAACCCTACTAGGCGTTTTAGAGTTTTCCTGATCGTTTCGCGTAAGCTTAGGGGAACTCTTCCCGAGGTGGATACGACTTTAATCGATGAATAGCCTGCCTGGTACAACGCTATTATCATTCTCTCGACGGTGTCCTCGTCCCCCTGTGCGGCTTCCAGAACTTTGGTCTCCTCTATGAACTCCTCTCGACGCATTATCGGCGAAATAAGCAAGTAGTTGTCGTACTCTTCCAGAAATAGAGTATCTCCCTCGCGTAGACCGTTTTTCTCAACCCATTCCCGTGGAAGTGTGACTGCGAGGCTTGTTTTTCCCAGCTTTAAAAGTTTTCTTGTCGTAGACATAATACAGGTATATACTTGTTTATATAAATTAGTTTTGTATTAAAACAAGTCTTATAGGCTAAGCCAAGCGTTTCACGAATATGGGGAGATTTGTAGAGAAACTAAAAACAGCTGAAACAGCTCTAAGCTTCGATGACATTCTCATATTGCCTAGATACTCTGATGTAAGTATAAGTGAAATAGATGTCTCGACAAAGCTGGCCCCTAAACTGGACCTCTCTCTACCTCTGTTAAGCTCCCCAATGGACACTGTTACAGGCCGCGAGATGGCGCTGACACTGGGAGAGATCGGTGGTCTGGGAGTCCTGCCGAGAAATCTCCCAATTGACGAAGCAGTAGGGATAGTTCGAGAAGCATCAGTTAAAAAAATTCCCGTGGCTGCTGCGGTTGGACCATTTGACGATGAAAGGGTAGGCAGGCTTTTGGATGCCGGTGTCTCTATGATAGTTATAGATACAGCTCATGGCCATAGCAAGAATGTCCTGGAGGCTACGCGAAGGTACTCATCGATGGGCGCTGTCGTGATGGCTGGGAACATAGTCACAGGTGAAGCCGCGGAGGACTTAATTTCGGCTGGGGCTGTCTCGCTTAGAGTTGGGGTAGGGCCCGGCCACGCATGTACAACTAGAGAAGTGGCAGGGGTCGGATGCCCACAACTTACGGCCATCGCAAGCGTAGCCGATGTCGCTAGAGCTTACGGTGTTAGCGTTATAGCTGACGGGGGGATTGAGAAGCCTGCTGACGCAGTTAAGGCCCTAGCGGCTGGAGCAGATGCTCTAATGTTAGGCTATCTTTTCGCTGGAACCGATGAGGCTTCGGGGGCTCTCGTCGCCAAAGAGGGTCGTTGCTTTAAAGTGTACAGGGGTATGGGTAGTAGGGGAGCTTTAGCTAGTGGCTCAGCGAGATATGGAGAGTTTAAACGCGTACCTGAGGGTGTCGAGGGACTTGTTGAGTGCCGTGGAAGTGTAAGAAATGTTGTTGAGTGGATAATAGGCGGGATTAAGCAAGGGATGGGTTATGTTGGAGCTAGGAACATACGTGAGCTACAGGAGAAGAGTATCTTCGTGAAACTAACGCCCTCAGGTGTACGGGAAAGTGGTCCTAGAGGACTATACGAGGTGAGGTATTGATGGGTGTTATTGAGGTCTCAGAGCTTCTCGACCACGGAGTGCTCCGGAGGAATGTCAAGATTCCCTACAACGGGAGTGAAGATTTGTACTTTGTGTCTGCGATTGCACCAGGTTTTAGTGACGCGCATGCTCATCCACAGGTCGTTGACGTCGGTGAGAAGGGGGGGTGGAGGCATTCCTATGAGTGGCTCGAGAATAGAAAGCTGAGGGTTAACGAGGCTGGTATTAGAAGGGACAAGGAGCTTTCCTCTCTTCTCACAAAGGCTACTCTTCTAAAATCCTTGATGGAGGGGGCTACACTTATAGCGGTAACGGGAAGTCTTGAAGGGAATATCTCCGCTATACTATCGCTTCCAGCTACGCCACGAGTGGTCGTCCTCCCAACGGTAATGGATCGGGAGGGCTGGAGTACTCCGGAGAGAGTTTATGCAGAACACGTGAAATACCTTTCAAGGTGGGATGGATACTTCAATATGGGCTTCTTCGTACACTCGCTTCGAAAGACGGGCAAATCTTTTCTTGTCGCCTCGTATAAGACGGCTATCAAGCTTGGTGTTCCTTTCGCTATTCACTTATCAGAGGGCGTGGACGAGACTGAAAGTTTCATAGAGGTGATAGGTGAGCCTGCAGGGAACGTGGTAGCCGTCCATTGCCTTGAAGGCGCCGAGAAGTGTAAGAGGTTCGGGTTTAAGGTTGTTCATTGTCCAACTTCTAACCTCTACCTTTACGAGCGAACCCTGAGAGGTCTCGGACTTTTCGACGCTTTGGGTAGTGATTGGCCGCTTGTAACTGGAACTATAGCTAAGACTTACAGGGATGCTGTGGCTGTCCACGGTGCTAGCTACGAGTTACTGCAGAAAGCCACGCTCGGGGGATACAGGGTCTTCGGAATGAAGACTTCGGGAGATATTGTTGCCTTCGATGAGAACCTCGACAAGGTGATGAGGGGCGAATTGAAACCCAGGGCTGTAGTCGTTAACGGTAGACTTGTTGTTTATGAGAATGTTATGATTGACTTGAACTTATCGAGTCAAGATATTGAAAAGGTTAAAGAACAGGCTGTGAGGCTTGCCTTTGAGCAGTATGGAATCTAGGAAGAGCGTTGTAGTCCTGGACTTTGGGGGCCAGTACGCACATCTTATCGCACGCCGTATCAGAGAACTCAACTTCTATTCTAAGCTTCTGCCCTACGACATATCTCTAGAGGATTTACAAAGGTCAAATCCTGCTGCTGTAGTATTCTCAGGGGGGCCTGCAAGTGTACTTGAGAAAGACGCTCCCAGGCCGAGAGAAGAAGTTGTCTCGTTTCTGTTAAGGAATAAGATCCCAATCTTAGGTGTATGTTATGGACACCAGCTTATAGCTAGCTTTTTTGGGGGAAGAATTGCCCGCAAAGAGAAGGGGGAATACGGCTCCAGTGTCCTGAGGGTAGTAGAGAAGAACGAACTTTTCCTCGATACCCCCAGCATACAGCGTGTCTGGATGTCTCATCGGGACTCCGTGGTAGAGCTTCCTTCTGATCTTGTAGTCCTTGCATCTACCGATTACTCGGAGGTAGCAGCTTATAAACATCGAACGCTACCCGCTTACGGTGTCCAGTTTCACCCTGAGGTAAAGCACACGGAACATGGAAAAACTATCCTCTCAAACTTTCTTAGAAGAGTTGTTGGTCTTACACCGAACTGGTTTATCGAAGACGAAGCCATGCATATCATTGAAGAGATGAGAAAAAACATTAAGGGGAAAGTGCTCCTAGCCGTAAGTGGGGGTGTTGACTCCTTAACAACAGCCCTCATGCTTCAAAAAGCCATTGGAGGCGAGAATCTATACCTAATCCACGTTAACACCGGCTTACTCCGAGAGAATGAAAGCGAACGTGTCCTCGAAATCCTCAAGAAACTCGGCTTCACAAACGTTCACTATGTTGACGCCAGCAAGCTATTCCTAGAGAGACTCAGAGGAGTTACTGATCCGGAGGAGAAGCGGAGGATAATCGCCAAGACATTTGCAGAGGTCTTCAAGGATAAAGCCCTACAGCTCAGCCATACTGTGGGCGGTTTCAAATACCTAGCACAGGGAACCATTTATCCAGATCGTGTGGAGAGTGGGGCTACCGGCAAAGCTACAGCCAAGATAAAGAGTCACCATAACGTTGTGATGGAGGCTATCCCTGGGCTGGAGCTCGTGGAACCACTGGCGGAATTCTATAAGGATGAGGTTAGGCGTATAGCTGAAATCCTCGGATTGCCAGAAGAACTTGTTAAGCAGCACCCGTTCCCGGGGCCTGGTTTAGCCGTGAGGGTTTTAGGAGAGGTTACAGAGGAAAAGCTCAAAATCCTACGAAAGGCTACTATGATAGTTGAGGAAGAGTTTAGAAAAGCAGGTCTCTATGAGAAAGTGTGGCAGGCTTTCCCCGTACTACTCCCTGTGAAATCCGTAGGCGTGAAAGGCGACGTTAGAAGCTACGAGTATGTGCTCGCCCTCCGCGTGGTCGAAAGCGAGGACGCGATGACGGCTAGCTTTGTAAAGCTTCCCTGGGATTTTCTTGAAAAGCTGGCCGAGCGCCTTGTAAATGAGGTTGATGGGGTTAATAGGGTTTTATATGACATCACTCATAAACCGCCTGCGACTATTGAGTTCGAGTAGACCTTATAATGGTGTGTCAGCCTTGTCACCAATCCTCACAGATCGGGATTGGAGTCACTCATCATCCATTTATTTGATAAGCGGGACCCTATAATTGTTATCATGAAGCCACGAGATTCTTGGTAACGGTAGAAGAGGGTAAGAGGGCCTCAGGTCCCTTCTCGTCAAGTACGCGCTCGAGCTCACGCACCCTTGCCTTGACATACATTAGAAAAGCCTTGAAGAGTATTCTTACAGGAAGATACTTTGGCGAGCGCAGGTACATGTTGAAGGCTATGTCTTCTCCCCAACGTAGAGAGTGGTTTAGGGCACGCCACATGACCTCTAGGTGGGCCTCAGTGATCCTATCCCTTATGAAGCCCTCCCTATCTTTCAGGTATCCTAGCGGGACAAAAAACATGGGCACTATAAGGCTCCGGTAGTCCTTTATGTTATCGATTAGCTCGCTAGTCTCTATAAGATCCTCCTCCGTCTCTCCAGGAACCCCCAGTATAAGTGTTAAGGCTGGAACTATCCTATTGTCGTGCATTATAGCTAGGGCGTCCCCTACAACCTCATGCCATTTTTCAATGGGGTAGGGTGCCGCTTTCCCGGGCATGATTATCCTGGCCAAGCGTCGACTCCCAGTTTCAAGCCCCACTTGCACACCTAGCCAGTCCTGGTGCTCGTCGTACAATATTTCTGTAAGATTAGTGATTAGCCTGTACTTCTCCTCCGCGTACTTTACGCCTGCAAGCGTCACATGACTCCAGGCAACTGTTCTATAATACTTTTTCACAAGGGTGTGCAGTTTTAGAATAGCATCAGGGTTCGGCTCGATGCCCCTCGCCCCATATAATAGGACATCCTCTGAGTGAAGCACACCCGAGCGTATCCCTGCCTTCACGTTTACTTGAAGCTCTTTTTCGATCTTCTCCAACGGGTAGTACCTAACAGGTCTAAGGGTTACTGGGCAGAACCTACACCTTCTAGGACAACCCCTCATTATCTCGACAAAGCCATTAACACTTGCACCCTTTATCTCCGGAATCTCATCTATACTGGGAGCGTCCTCTGGACCCACGTAGAGGTATGCTGGGAGCTCCTCGCCTTCAAGAGCCTTCCGGGTTATGTCTACAATTACTCTTTCCGCCTCCCCATCTATGACCGTGTCCACCCCGAACTCGCGCCAGTACTCTGTTCTCCATAACCACTGCCAGGCTGCTGGGCCACCCGCTATTATTTTTAAGCCGTTGCGCTTAGCCTCCCTTATGCTCTTTTGCCTCATAAGCCTCTTGAAACTCCTTGAATTAACAGGCTCTTCACCCGTTATTGCCCACCACTCAACACTCGGAGAGTTCATCGCAAAGTAATCGTGATGCCCCACCATGAGGAGCCTAGCGCTCTTAAGATACTTGTCCAGGTGGTCAGGATCTATGATGGCAGCATTGAAGCCCGCCTCTTGAAGCTTGGCCTCTATTTTCCTAAGACCATAGGGCGCCTCGATGGGTCGTCCAAGTCTGTCCACTTTAGGCTTTGGCGCGCTTAGCCACATCCAGGCCCGCTCCGGTAGTCCCACAGGCGGAGCTGTGGTAAAGAAGCCTAGAAACTCCTTCCTGTGATGGTTTGTCATCATAGTCCTATCGGTTGTTATTACTACGTCCAGCATCCCGCATCACCCGTACCTCAACGGTGAGGAAAGACGCCTCTGCCAACGCACCTCGCACAACCTCAGCGGCACCTGCAGGATCCTGTGCGGGCACGTACAATATTATCTTCCTGTAGCCGTTCCTCCTTGCCTCCCTAATTACACGATATGCCTCGCTACTAGTCCTCACCGTTGCCTCCAACTCCATGGAGGCTCGCCTCGAAGGTGCTTATAACACTAGATATCTCAGAGTCTAAAAGGCTCAGGCTGTCACCGTGTTGTGGAAAGCGCCTTGAAAGTTCTCGGATTCTATCCCGAGCAGATCTCAGCATCATGAGGTGGGACTCTGCCACTAGCCTAGGAAGCGTTAGTGAGGGAGAGTAGTGATTTCTTCTACCACTTTTCACCTTATGGACTAGCCTGTGACTCTCAAGCACTTTTAGGGCAGCGGATACTGCAGATTTACTGTAACCCGTCATACTTTGAATTTCACTACAATTGAGAGGCCTCCTAACAGCATATAGTAGGGCCAGTATTAAGGCACTGGACCTAGGCAAGTTTAACGGTGCAAAAGTTGTCGAAAGGATGGAAAGGATCTCCATGAGAAATGTTAGCTGCATATTCATGAGAACCACTAATTCCACAGAAATCTGGAAATACAAAAAATTTTGTTTTTAATGAAGGTTATTTATTAGGAAAGAGCTATAGGTGTCTAAGGTGCTCTACATCACCCGCATAAAATACGTGAAGCTTACCATCGGACTCGACTAGCAGTGCTCCTTCCTCGTTTATGTCTAATGCCTTCCCGACGATTTCTACTCCCTCCTCAATTTCCACTCTTACATCGCGACCAAGAGTAGCTGAGAGGGATCTCCACTCGTCTAGAACCCTAGCCCCTTCACCATCACTTATAAGGCTGATTGCGCGGTAAAGCTCGCTTAAAATCTCCACTAATAGCTTGTCAGGGTCTACCCATCTGGCAAGATACTCCTTAAGCGAGACAGCACGTGATATAAGATCATGTGGAACTTCATTGTTAACATTGACTCCAATACCCAGGATGACGAGGAACCCGGAATCAAGAGTTTCAGCCTCCAATAGTATGCCCCCAACCTTCCTGTCATCCAGGAGTATATCATTGGGCCACTTAACAAGAGCCCTCAGCCCCGTTACCGATTGAATTGCTCTAGCTACAGAGGCTCCGGCTGCGAGACTTAGTATTCCAAGGTTCGCTGTTCCATGCTTAAAAGCAAGGCTAAACCAAAGACCACCATTAGGAGCATGCCACGGCCTACCTAGCCTGCCTCTAGCACTCGTAATTTCCCTACATACAACGAGCACAGGTTGTGAACTGTTAAAGAGACCCTTGGCCAGCTCCTGTGAGGACTCCTCGCATCTCTGGAACAAAAACATTTTAAGACCAGGCCACACGTTTACCAGCAACTCTGGCAGAGATCTCTCTAAATTGTTAAGCATAGCATCACGACCCTTGTTCACGCGTACAATACAACACACCAAAAAACATTGCTTTTCACAGTGAATAAGATCTCTCAAATCCCGTGAGTACTACAAGCCTCTAGCGAGAATACTCAGATTCGTGAGAACTCTGGACGCGATCACGTTATAGGTCGCTAAGAGAAAATCGAAGACTTTGAGGAATTACAAAGCGTTGTTGGAATTCTGTCCGTTGCTCTTAAGCCTTATTAGTTCACTTATTCCTTTTTCTAGGTCTATGGTCGGCTGGTAGCCGAGCACACTCTTGGCCTTTGTTATGTCTGCATAGCTGTATCTTATGTCCCCGGGTCTCGGCGGGTAGTGCTCTACCCTGCAGTCAGGACATGTTAGTTTTTTTATGAGCTGTGCCAGTTCGAGTATGGAGACAGGCTTCCCGTACGCAATATTGAACTTCTCCCCGTAAGCTTCCTTCTCTAATGCCAGTTCTACGGCTTGGGCGACATCGTAGACGTGTACAAAGTCTCTGGTCTGGAGACCGTCGCCGTATATTATGAGCCTTTGGGATTCAAGTGCTTGTTCTATGAACCTTGAGATTACTCCTGCGTATGCGCTTGATTGTCCTGGACCATAAACATTGAATAGGCGTAGGACCGTGTATCGAAGCCCTTGTCTTGCGAGAAGTTCTAGTATTTGCTCGCCGAAGAGCTTGCTTAGACCATAAGGAGAGATAGGTTTTGTAGGGTGTGCTTCGTCTATCGGGAGTTTGACAGGCTCGCCGTAGACTGCAGCCGAACTAATGTATATCATGCTGGCACCCGCTTCAAGACATACTTTTGCGACTGCGAGAGAGCCCATCACGTTGTTGTCGATGTATACTTCGGGGTTCTTCATCGATTCCTCAACACTGATGTAAGCTGCAGCATGAACCACGATGTCTCCTTTCGAGACAAGTTTCTTTAGAAGAGCTACGTTCCTTATGTCCCCTCTGATTAAGGGGACATCTGAGGAAGAAAGCCTCTGGAGAGCGAACGTTGTTGAACGTTCCAGAGAGTCTAGGACAATCACGTCGTACCCTTTCCCTTTCAGGATAAGAGCTACGTTATGTCCGATGAAGCCGGCACCACCGGTTATCAATACTTGCATAACTTGCCGTGTTCTAAATCTGAAGACTTTACTATTATATTAGTTTTGTATTTTTCAAGTCAGTGCTCCTCCTCGCTGATAACTCTCTTAATCTTCTTTGCGACGCTGTCGGGTAGCGCTTCATCTTCTACTCTGCGCGTGAGAGGACGCGTCAGCGTTAGCCCCTGGCCATCGACTATGGATATTTCCCAGGCTCTTAGATCATGAGGGGTCTGTCGCATCTTCTCTACGATCAGGTAGCGTGTCAGTGTGCCGTTTATGATACGCCTCTTGAAGTGAATTATACCGTCTGCTATGTGTTCTAGACCCCATCCAAAGGCTCCTCCTGTAGTAATGGCGTACTGTGATGTCGCGTAGACCGTGTAGTCCCATTTTGCCAAAACCCTCTTCACGAGGTAGCTTTCCTCGCGAGCCTTTACAGGTGCTCGGAGCCAGAAGGCACTCATAGAGTCGATTACCAGCCGCCTGGCCTGGGATCCCAGGAGCTTCTTAGCTTGTATCACCTTGTCAAGCATTTCCTCGACCGTTACCAGGTTTAAGGTCCACTCGTCACTGGTGGCTCTCATCAAGGCGTCTATTATTATGAGTCTGTTCTCCCGTAACGCCTTGTCGAAGTTCATGTTGAACTGCGAGGCCTGTCTTACTATGCTCTCCCTGCTCTCCTCGGTGGTTACATAGACAGCTTTCTCGCCTTTTAACAGGCCAGCGTTGATGAAGTGGAGACAGGCTATTGTCTTGCCTGTTCCAGGCATCCCGACTAGCGCAACGAAGAAGCCCTCGGGTATGCCACCAGCTAGAAGAGAGTCAAGTGATGATATGCCTGTGGAGAGCCTCTCCAAATCGCTTCATGTATCGAATTGGGTTAGATGGATAAAATGTTAACTTTCAAGAAGAGGAAGCGGGGAAGTCTCTCTAAATTCTATATAGTTTGAGCCGAAAATAGATAGTTTTATATATTCGTGCCCGTTTCTTTGTAACGAACAAAAATGGCCGAAAAAGTATTCAAGGATAGAAAGATGCTAGGCATAGTTGCTGCAGTGATTATTCTGATAGGCATCTTGGCTTTCATACTCACTGGAAGTAGCCAGAGCCAGGAGCCTGCTATAACTGAGAATGTTCTCCTGGTTGGAAGCGGTGCCACCTTCCCACAACCCCAGATAAATGCATGGATCCAGGCATTCACAAAGAAGTATCCAAACGTCAAAATAGAGTATGGTGGTGGTGGCAGTGGAAAGGGTCAGACTGACCTGTTACAGGGAGTCGTAGACTTCGCGGGAAGCGATGTTCCAATGAAGACTGAGAATTGGGAGCAGGCCAAGGCGAAGTATGGAAAGGTGTATCAGATACCATGGATTTCGGGAGGAGTTGCCTTTGTCTATAATATACCTGAAGTAGGAAGTAAAAGGTTAAAGCTTTCTCGTGAGGCCTTAGTAGGAATACTCCTTGGAAAGATAGAATACTGGGACGACCCCGTAATAAAGAAGGATAACCCAGATCTAAACCTCCCCCATCAGAAGATTATATTTGTGCATAGGAGCGAGGCTAGCGGAACGACTAATATAGTTACGGCCTATCTGTCCCTTATCTCACCTGAATGGAAGGAAAAAGTGGGCAGTGGCTTGACCGTTAAGTGGCCGCTAGACGCCGTGGGTAGAGGCGTCGGAGCACAGGGCAACCCTGGCGTAGCACAAAACGTAAAGGCAACCCCGTACTCCCTTGGCTACGTTGAGCAGGCTTACACGAAAGGACTTCAAGTCGCCTTGATCGAAAACGGTGTAGGTGAATACGTCGACCTCACGCCTGAATCTGTGTCAAAGGCGCTCTCAGGGCTCACTATACAATTCGATCCAGCCGAGGATATAAGCAAGATAGACCTGCTATCCAAAACACTTAACGTGAAGGCGTCAGGTGCTTACCCAATTGTTTCGATGAGCTATGTCATAGTCAAAGACCCCGCACAATATCCGACAGCGAAGGCGAGGGCCCTTGGCGCCTTCCTGAAGTATGTCTTCACTGAGGGCCAGCAAACTAGCAGTATAATTGAAGGATACGCGCCTGTAGGGGGAAGCTTTGTAAAGGCCGGATTAAAGGTAGCCGAAGAGCTATTAGCTCGCAAGTAAAATATATAATTATTTTTTATATCTATATTTTCTCTTTTCTAATGACGATAGTTTTATATCACTATATACGGGTTATAGGTCAGAGGAAGATGAACATACACGATGACCTGAATTTGCTCTCACTTCCATTCTTAGTGATAGTGCTAGCCATCGTGGTTGGAGTATTCCTAGTACTCTTAGTGAACTCTATGACAACCTTCACTAGGGAGGGTATAAATTTCCTGATCGGCTCCAACTGGTCCCCCTCATCTGAAACATATCAAATCCTACCAGCTCTAACCGGGACCTTCTACACCTCTGTGATAGCCGTGCTTTTAGCTCTTCCCATCTCTCTTGGCCTTGTGGCCTTCACTTACGAATATATGCCTATAACTATACGAGAAACAATAAAAAGCGCCCTCTACTACGCAGCAGCCATACCCACGGTCGTTTACGGTATATGGGGTCTCGAGTTCGTCGTGCCCGCTGTCAGGAAGTTCATTGAGTTTTGGGGTTTAACGGCTTCACCGACTGGACAGTCCATACTGGCCGGCGCGATAGTGCTAGCCTTTATGAACATCCCATACATGTCTTTGATTATAAGCGAAGTATACGGTAAAATCCCGTTCACCTACATCGAGGCCATGCACAGCCTTGGCGCTCTCGGCTATGAGAGGCTTCGGATTAAGTATGGGATGGTCAAGGGAGCCGTCCTAGGAGCCTCGCTGCTTGTCTTTGGAAAGTGTGTGGGTGAGACCACGGCAGTATCAATGGTAGTGGGGAACTCATTTAACCTTGCGCTTTCCCCTCTCATGCCGGGCATCACGATCTCTAGCCTGATAGTGAACTACGTCTCAGAGACGTCACTCTATAACTACATGACGGGCGCGCTCTTCGCCGCAGCACTCGTTATGCTCGTTTCTAGTAGCTTGTTCATACTCCTGGGGATGTGGGTTGCCAGGAGACTCGTGATAGGTGGTGGTGAGTGGGGAGGATAAGATATATTCTCGATAAAGTCTTCCTATTGCTGGTCACTCTAGGGACAGCCATGCCTGTTCTTGTTACAGGGCTAATAGCTGGAAGCTCCATTTATTGGAGTGTTAAAGCTCTACTATCGGAGGGGCTGGGCTTGTTCATTAAGCCGCCGGGTGTGCCGGGGGGCTCCGAGATAGGAGGGCTTGGACCCGTGATTCTAAATACTATTTTCATAACAGGGCTAGCCATCTCGTTCGCGGCACCGCTAGGTGTGGTTGTCGGAGTCTACTTGAGCGAGAACCGTAACGGAAAGCTCTCTAAAATTGTGAGCCAAGCGGTCCAGATGATATCTGAGATGCCTACGATAGTTATAGGGCTCTTCGTATTCAGTGTCGTATGTCTCCCGCTCGGCGGTTACTCGATGCTGGCTGGCGCTGTAAGCCTAGCTATAGCAGCACTACCATATATCGTGACACAGGTGCGTGAAACCCTTATGTCTATTCCTTCGACTTACCGGGAAGCAGCCTACTCGCTTGGTCTACCGAGATGGAAAACCGTTTGGTTCTTATTAGTGCCTATGAGTAAGAGTGGGGTCGCCTCCGCGATAATGCTTGGCTATATGAAAGCTCTAGGGGAGACCGCACCCGTTCTTCTAACTGCGGGCTTCGCCCTCTACGGCTTCTACGGGCTACTGGGACCCTCGAATACCGTTTCTCTCTTGATTTATAAGTTTGCTCAGACACCCTATGACAATTACAGGATTTTAGCTTGGGCTGCATCCGCTATCCTACTACTTGGCTCTCTCTCCCTTTCCTACTTAGTTAGAAGGGTTGTTGGTGAGGTGAGATACGCATGAGTAGTGTTGCAGTTAGGCTTTCGAACTTGAACGTGTGGTTTGGTGAGAGACAAGTCTTGTTCAACGTTAATCTGAGTGTTCCCTTGAACACCGTGTACGCTATTATGGGGCCATCAGGTAGCGGTAAGTCAACTATACTCCGAGTGATAAACAAGCTTATACTGCTTAGACCTGAAAGCAGAGTCGAAGGAAGGGTTGAGGTGATGGGCCTAGACATTTACGGTGACTCGGTCAGGCCTGACCAGCTCGCGAGGCTTACGGGAATGGTTTTCCAGACACCAAACCCCTTCCCACACCTCAGCATCTACGATAACGTGGCTATCGGTCCAAGGCTACACAATACAGTTAAGAAATCTGAACTCGATAGCCTGGTTAGGTGGGCTCTCGAGAAGTCTGCTTTATGGGACGAAGTTAAGGACCGCCTCCGAGATCCAGCATCCACGCTTAGTGGAGGGCAACAGCAGCGCCTCTGCATAGCGAGAGCTCTCGCTTTGAAGCCCAGGATACTACTGATGGATGAGCCGACGGCTAACTTGGATCCAGTAAACGCTGCTAAAATCGAGGAGGTTATAAGGGAGCTTTCACGTGATGTCACAGTGATCATCGTAACACATGACCCTGGCCAGGCGAGACGGGTTGCTAACCGTGCCGCCATATTATTCATGGGGAGGCTTGTAAGAGAGGGGCCGCTCCACTCGGTATTGCATGACTCGTATAGCCAGCTTATCCAAAGGCTGACTGAAGAATACGCTGTACAGAGAGGAGTGAGTGATTAGAATTCGTATTCTTTACCTGTCTCTCCATCCACGCGGTAGCCGGGGAACTTTTCGATGTCCTCGCCCTTGAGGCTTTTTACTCTCTCGAGAAGCCTAGCTACCTTGGGTTTTTGAAGGGATTCCTTGCTGACAATTAAATCGTATCTCTCCCATGCGAGACTTGTGAAGCCTAAGCCATATTTTATTGCGACGTATCTCAGAGCAACACCAACATCAGCCACGCCGCTAGCCACGATGTGGGCTACTGCTTCATGCGTTTTAACCTCGAACGTGTAGCCCTTTAGTTGTGCTTTAAGCTTGGAGGATGTTATACCCCTCCGCGCGGCCTCATCTTCGAGGAGTTTATCGATGAGAACCCTGGTCCCGCTGCCAGGATTCCTGTTGACAAAGCTTAAGCCCTTGTCGATCACCTCGGAAATGGACCGAACGGGTTCTTTTTCCTTCCGGTAAACGAGGCCCTGCTCTCTGAGATATCCCCTTATGAGGATGACTTTGTCAATGCCATAGCTTTTTACGTATGGAATGTTGTATTCGTTGGTGGCGGGGTCTAAGAGGTGGCTCCCCGCTATGTCCGCTATACCGCTCTTTACGGCTTGCAAGCCACCCGTACTCCCTACATTGACGAGCCTAGCAGATGCCCCTAATGTCTCGCTTACAACCTCTTGGAGAAGAGGATCGTGGCTACCGATAATGTTTACCTCTGGGCGCCTCGAGAACGGGTTTAAAAGTACCTCAACCATAGATCCCGCGGGCAGATATTCCTGGTCTTCGCGGAGTACTGCGAAGCCATCAAAGAGAGAAATTAAGGAGACCCTCCCACTATGTCCGGGAAGAGGGAAAACCTTCATTCCGGAATACTTCTGGACAAGTATGACGGGTATAAATGACCTTATCCCTGGCTCGTTTCTCAGAGGCAATGCCAGCTCGGCCCTCACAGCCTCGATCGAATGTTCTCGTAATCCTTGGAGCTTAGACACGATTGGGATAAGGTACAAGTAGACTGTTTGCATACACGACATTGGAAAGCCCGGCAGGCCTAGGAGGATCTTGTCTCCGTGGAGAGCAACAACCAAAGGCCTCCCTGGCTTTTCCCTGACACCATGAATGATGATCCCTGGTTTTAGCCTCGACATTGCCCGGTAGGTGTAGTCCTCTAGACCCGCACTTGTACCACCTATTGTTACAACTACGTCGTTCTCCTCCAGTGCCCTGTCTATGTACTCGCCTATCTGAGAGGGATCGTCGAGCGCCCTCTCGTATATCTTTGGCTTTGCACCGAGAAGCTTCATGAAGGCGTAAATCATGTGCGAGTTGGAGTCGTAGATCTGGCCGTACTCGAGTCTCTCGCCCGGGTATTTTATCTCGTTGCCAGTGGGTATTATGCCTACACGAGCCTGCCTGTAAACCCAGACTGTTTTAAGCCCCGTAGCTGCAAGTGACGAAACCAGGAGAGGCGTAACGAGTTCACCCTTCCAGGCTACAACTTCCCCCCTAGCAATGTCTGAGCCAGCCGTGTCGACGTTTTCCCCATGGCTTACGCTCCTGTAAAAGGTAACCTTATCCCCCGAGGCGTGCGTGTACTCCACGGGAACCACAGCGTCTGCCGGATATGGTACAATCGCGCCAGTTGAGACCTCAACGGTTTCACCCGAACTTATGTGGGGTACTCGAGTCTCCCCTGTCGAAAGCTTCCCCACAAGCTTCAGGGTCTTTGGCCTATCCTCGTAAACCCCGACCAGATCACTGCTTAGAACGGCATACCCGTCGACTAACGCGCGAGTGTAGGGCGGATAGTCTATAAGGGAGTAAACGTTGCGGCTTAGAACACGCCCGACAGACTCCTCCAGGGGGACTTCTTCTTCTCCTAGGGGTTCTAGACGACGATAAGACTCTATTATCTTTAAAACCTCGTCGACCCCCACCAGGTTCCTGTATATTTTTCTCTCACTTGTCACTCATCAACACCCTTGTAGAGATGTACCTTGACGATTTCCCCTTCCTCGTACCCCTCCACCCCCTCCGGTACTATAAGGAAGCCGTTGCCCCTAATAAGACTTGCCAGCGAGCCAGAGCCCCCCAGCATCACTGGTTCAGCACAGAGCTCCTCGCCACACTTGTAGACTCTGACTCTAGCAAATCCAATCACGCCCATCTTAACGGTTACTCTACGCGTGAGGCGAGCCTTAACTACTGGATATTCCGGTAGCCTGAGGCCCGCTGCCCTAAACAGGGGTTTAAGGACGACTTCGAGTGTTGAGAGTGCTGCAACTGGTAGACCACTCATAGCTATGAATGGTCTACCATCCTTTATGGCTAGGCAAGCTGTTTTCCCAGGTTGAACCGCGAAACCGTGTACCATATACTCGGGCCTCATTTTCTCCAGAGCCCTCACAGTGAAATCATGGCCACCCATGGATGTGCCTCCGAGCATGATGTTGAGATACGACTCTCCTCTCTTCAACCATTCGAGTATGTCGCCCTCCTCGTCACGCGAGAAATCCACTTCCAATACCTTGAAGCCGTGTTGTTCAAGCCAGGCTTTCACAAACATATGCGTGAAGGGCCTGAAGAAAGACCCGCTTACTATCTCGTCGCCGACGTTTAAAATCCTTGCAGTGGCTTCGAAAACCCGAAGATGTTCTCTACCCTCGAGAATTAACGCCGCTATTGCAGGGGGTGTCACAATCTCTCCTCTCTTTATTATGGGTAAACCTGCATCGTACTCCTCTCCGGGCAATGAGACGTTCTCGTATGGCGCCACGCGCTTCAAGATGAAGACCTTACCTTTGTCCTCAAAGGCATCCTCGACCGGAATTACCGCGTCGGCACCCTCAGGTAGTAGAGCGCCGGTCTCTATCCTTGCAGCCTGGCCAGGTTGTAGGACGAAGTCCACACCTCCTAGAGGTCTTAGAAGTTCTGATCTCAAATCTAATGGTACGGGAGCACTAGGGGAAGCTGCTTCAACGTCGACTGCCCTCACTGCGTAGCCGTCAACGACACTCTTACCACGAGGAGGAAGCCTGAACGTCGAGTAGACGCTCTCAGCTGAATACCTTCCAAGGGACTGCTCTACGCCTATCGCTATTTCAGGAGGGGGGCGGAGAAGAGGGAGAGCCTCCTTGATGACTTTGGCTACGCTGTGTAGCTCTCTCAAACTCATTCACCACCTTATATGGAAGTCCTTGAATTCTCCCTTGTATTGTTCCCAGTCAACCTTTACTTCTTCAACTCTAGCAAACCTTGGACCCTTGTGAGCCCACTCTATAATCTTTAATACCTTGTCCTCCTCGCCCTCGACTACCGCCTCCACCCTTCCGTCAGGAAGGTTTCTAACCCACCCTGTAACGCCAAGCTGTCTGGCGACCTCCTGCATTGAAGCCCTATAGAAGACTCCTTGCACGTGACCTGAGATTAACAGGTGCGCCCTCACCATTTTTGCCAAGAAACAACACCTAATAATCAATGAGGATATAGGAATTTTAACTTTTACCGGGATTACTGAAATACGATAATATCGATTTAGGGTCAAGAGGTTAGGAGAACGGCTGGCTTCCAGGAGATACGCGAGGTAATCACCCTAGCGTTGAGCCTTTCAAGTATTTCCACAACCTTGTCAGCCTTGTCCTCGGGGACCACGGTAAAGACCGTGTCGCCCACCATGGCTTGACCCGCGTGTGGAAAACCCTGGTCTTCTAAGACCTGGTAAGCCCTAGCCACTTTTTCTGTGGCAAGCCTCGTCTCAATGGAGAACTTTTTAGAAATATCGAGCATTTTCTCAACTGTTGGCTCGCGTGCAAGCTCCTCTACAAGTCTCCTGCCCAGCCTGTTTATCTCGTTTAAACTTGTGGACCTCAAGACCGTGCTCTTCTTTATGGGCCCGAAGAACCCAACCACAGCAACGTAGTCTTGGCCTATGGGTATCCTTTCTACCTTGTCGTAGCCAGGTGGCCCTGGCTCAAGAACAATGCAGGCTCCGCCTAATGCTAGGCCCGAGATCGTTCCTAAGCCAGTACCTGCTAAGACCTCGACCTTATGGGCTATGCGTGCAATTGAAGTATAGGTAATTTTTAAGTCGAGAAGTCTTGACGCAGCGAGTGCTACTGCAAGCGAGCTCGCCCCGCTGGTTCCTAGCCCTCCTCCGATTGGAACCTCGACCCATTGTTTGATTATGAAGCCACCTGTATACTTGGCCTGCTTAGCAACTTCTTCTGCTGCCATCCTCGCAACAATGTAATCGCCTCTAATATCATTGAGATAGGTTTCATAGACTCCCTCCTCTGAGAGGCATACCTCTACCATTACACCCTTTTCGAGGGCTAAACCAGCACCCCTAGCCCCGGAACGCATCGGGTCTCCTTCGACAACCACTGCCTCGAAAATAGCGGAGAGCCCTGCAGGACTCCAAGCCTTGGTGCATCTCATGTCTAACCACTCTTAGCCAGGCCTAGTTTTTCGAGAAGGTGTATCACAGGAGGCGCCAGTAGGACAATAAAGGGTACCTCCGTGATATATGTCCACAAAAACCATACAAGGGCTGCCCATAGAGGAAGACCCTTCTCACCGGTAGGCAGTAGAAAGAACTGACTATAAAGCCAGACGCCTATCCCTATAACGGCTGAGCCTAGTATTAGCCCTGTGGACCCGGCAAATGCTACTCTAGAAGCCTCCCCCTTATAAATGAGCATGAAGGCAAGCGTCAAGGCTATTGTAAACACTATCGCCAGTGTTGCCGAGAAAACAAAACCTTTGTCTAGAACTCCCAGAGAAGATACCAGGTAAAGAGATGCGGAAACTGCTAGAATCTCAATCAGTGTAAGGGTTAGTGCATTTCTGGTATTCCTAACATAACGATAGACGACGCCAACCGTGTAAAAGCCTAGAAAGTTGGCTGGTACACCCACGGTTAAGCTGAGAAGAGGGTTTCCATGAATCATCATGTCGCTTATAAATATCCCTATTGCGGCCCCTAGACCACCGATGAGAGGCGAGAAGGCGATTGCGAATACAGCCGGAACAAAGACGCTTGGCCAGAATCTCACCGTGCCCAAGGCCGGTGCGAATACTCCAAGATAAGTCAGATAGCCAAGTACCGCGTACAAGGTGGCGTTGACAGCGATCAACGAGACTTGGAGAGACCTTGGAAGATTTTTCACAATGAAGGGAAGAGCTGCGGGCTTATCAAAGTTAAGTTTAACATGCTAAACATTTTATGTTGCACGTGAGCATGAAAACCATCAAAATGTATCTATTGGCTGCAGGGCCTCTAGCCTTCGTCGCGTTTACCCTCGGCGTTCTCGTTTCAGCCAGCCAGAACACGTGGTGGAGCTTAATCAGAAACGCGTTCAGTGATCTAGGTGGACCCAGGGCAACTAATCCCTGGATATTCAACTGGACCCTCATCATCTCGGGAATTTTATACATACTGTACTCTATGGGAGTCTTGGCCTACAGCAGATCACGCCTAGACTCTTTTTCCGCTGGACTGCTCTTCACAGCAGGCATATTCCTCGCGCTGATAGGAGTATATCCGAGCGGTACAAGGCCTCACACATTTGTCTCGACATGGTTCTACATTCAAAGCTTACTTGGAATCTCTGTCCTTGGTTTAAGCTTCCTTTTACAGCGTAAGAGACAGACAGGAATCATCCTACTGGGTTTAGGGGTATCAGCGATCCCCCTCGCATACCTTGTGCATGTGACTGTTGGTTGGCCGAGCGTAGCGATACTCGAGCTAGCTGGGGCTATCTTCATCCTAGCCGCTGCAATAACGCATATGGTATCAGTAATCCTATCGAAGGAGTAAGAACCCTGGTTATCTGATAAAGATTTTTTGTCTTTTAGTCGAATATAGACAACGGTGGGAAAATCAGGTCTACAACACTAGAGTAGCTCCAACACCATGGGCAACATACTCCATCCATGCTCAAATATTCCTAGGGTGCCTCTAGCACACTCCCTCTCTGTGAAGCGTGAAAGCTTATCGTTCTCCAGGAGAGGGTGATAGTACAAAATCGGGACAGGATCGTCTGTGTGTGCCCTCCGCGTATAAGGAGTCGCATGGTCCGCCGTAACTAGGACCGCGACATCCTTGTTCTCTATCTCGGCTAGGAGAGGTTCAACATAGTACTTGTCGATCGCCTCGATGCTAGCCACCTTAGCCTTGAAATCCCCGTCATGACCCGGCTCATCAGGACCCTTGAGGTGAACATAGACCACATCATTCCTGGCAAGAAGCTTCAAAGTTGCCTCAAGCCTTATCCTGTAATCCGACTCTTTATCGTTTGTTGGAGGAGAGACGGGCTCAACATCCATCTTGAGGACTCGTGCAATGCCTATTTCGACAGGCATCTCTGCCACTGCGCCGAAACGCCGGCCGAACTTCTCACCTATAGGCTGCAGCCTCGGTAGACGGCCTCCGGAGTCCCTCAAGAGTATAGCGTTTGCAGGGGGTTTACCCTCTCTCATTCTCGCATGGTTCACGGGATGATCCTTAAGGATAGAAATAGCCATCTCTGTAAACCTGTTGACGAGCTCTGCAGTCAATCTTGCCTCCTCCGTGTCCTCTAGAGGGTCTGCTTTCGCAACAAAGGGCTGAAACGTGGCCCTAGCTACAGATACATATCCATGCTTAGCGTAGGCTGGATCCGTGTTGTCAACAGCATCACTGAGCCTGTGCGTAATACTGCCTATAATCACCACGGCCCTGTGCCCCACGGTTGCTACAACCCTCGCGTAGCCGTGATGCACGCCGAGATCAAGCCCGTCCAGTGCTTTTGCAAGCTCGTGTGCCTCCTCGCTTGTGAGATTCCGGCCACACCTCCTATCTATAATTCTTCGAGTTTCCGGATCAATTGTAGCGAAGTTTGCACGGAAGGCGACCTCGTATCCTTCTCTGAGAGAAAGACCTGCGCCGACGGCCTCGAGCGGTCCTCGACCCGTGTATTCTTCGTGAGGGTTGTAGCCGAGGATTGAGATTACCGCTGCATCACTCTCGGGGGCGATGCCCCTCCCTATCGTGTACATCAGGCCACCTTTAGCCTCCTTTGCAAGTTTATCTAGCGCCGGATGCTTAGCCACTTCAAGAGAGGTCGGGCCGTCTTCAGGCTTGTCGGCAACACCATCCAGTACAAGGTATATTAGCTTCATATGATGCTAAATCATCATCCGGATTATTAATCCAATTGGTGTTAAGGCTTGTTAGTTACTTTTTCTGTCTGTTCAATGTAGCGAAGCCAGCCTTCCAAAACCCCAGGATCCACCTCCTCTCGGTAGCCAGGCCTAAGAATAACCACCTTATCTATATCGATCTTTTCGCCGAGAACTCTCCCAGATATTGTTATCTCTGAGTACTCGCCGAGAACCTCTTCTAGGATAACCGAGGAGAACTTTAGTGTCAGCCTGCCGCCGGATTCCTCAACGCTGTATAAACCACTTTTAGATGTGAAAGAAAGAAGCTTTTCCTTCGTTATAATCATTGATATCTATGAAAGGGATATATGGAGGACGGTATTAAGGTTTTCGAGAGATTTGTGCTGCCCCGAATAGACCTCGAGCTGGCGAGAAAGTCCATCGTCGAGGGACTGAAAAACTATGTTTTTCAGGTAGCTGGTAAGAAAGGCGGCGTCATAGGTGTGAGCGGTGGAGTCGACAGTGCCGTGGCGGCCCTACTTGCAGCGGAGGCTTTAGGGAGTGAAAACCTGCACCCGGTTATTCTTCCCAGCTTGGCGACTCCTAAGGAGGATGTTGAGGATGCCTTCTTGGTTGCGGAAAAAGCGGGCGTTACACGGGAAAAAGTGGAGGTTATAGAAATCGAGCCTATACTTAGATGTTTCGACAAAGCGTTGGGCCCGATGACGCATATGGAGAGGGGTAACCTAGCGGCTCGCGTCAGGATGTCGATCCTGCACCAGCGCGCATACAAGTACAACAGTATAGTTATAGGTACAGGTGATAAGAGTGAGCTCCTAATAGGCTACTTCACAAAGTATGGCGATGGAGGCGTGGATGTACTGCCGATCGGCGGTCTATACAAGACATACGTTAGGCAAATGGCTCTGCACCTGGGTCTCCCCGAGAGAATAGCGTTTAAGCCGAGTAGCCCTAGATTATGGCCGGATCACGAGGCTGAGAAGGAGATTGGATTAAGCTACGAGATTATCGACGAGATACTATTCGGGTTGTTCGATAAAAGGCTAAAACCCGAGGAGGTTAGCAAGCAAACCGGCATCAGTATGGAGATTATACAGCGTGTAATAAACATGCACCTGAAAACCGATCATAAGCGTAGGCCTCCACCCGTTATCGAGCCGGTGATCCGTTACCTGTGAGCTGCTGATCTATGACCAGGGTTACGGACTTAAAGAGCACGATGAGTAAGGGTGTGAGGAGCACCCTGAGAATAAGGCCGGCCACGAATGGTGTGTGAGGACTTAGAGCGTTGTACATCCAGCCCCCTATTATTGCTCCAATGCTCCAGGCTATCACCGGGGGGATGCCCATGAGCGCGTATACACGTCCTCTATGCTCCTTGGGAACCAGGTCTGCTCTGAGCGTCGAGTAGGCTATACCGTAGAGGGGGCCGCCGAGAGAACCCATCAGCGAAGAAAAGGCCAAGAGTGGCATCGTGTAACTTGTGTGGGGTGGGGTTAAGACGAAGACAAGAAGGCTCAAGGTTCCTAGGATGTGCCCCCATAGAATCGAGAAGCCTCTCCCCTGCTTGTCAGCTATGTATCCTGCTGGAAGGGTAAACAGGAGTCCTGTAACTCCTCCTAGAGTGGCTAAGAGTCCTAGTCCAGTTTTATCCACGCCCAGGTAATAATACATGTAATAGTTTCCTAGGAATGTTACACCTCCCAGAAAGTTTAGAATGACGTCGACTAGTATTAAGTTGGTTATGTGCTGCTTCATTACAGCGAGAGCTTTCCTGTAAGCTTCCACGAAGCCTCCATGATTATCGCTTGTGGGGAGGGTTTCCTCCATGTATCGTAGACGCATCCAAGTTATGAAGAAGCCGACTATGGCGCTAAGCAGGAAACTAAGCCTAACACCATCGACTATCCCTAGAGCGTTTACGGCTGCGGCGCCGCCCAAGGGGGCTACAGAGGAGGCTAGTCCGCTCAGGAAGTTTACAAAAGCATAGGTTCGCCCCCTTGTCTGGAGCATAACAGAGTCAGCTTGTATTCCTTCAAGGGCAGGCTGGTAGAAAAGTGATAGGCTGTTGAGCCCTGTTAAGATAGCGTAGGAGCGCCAGTCGGGGGCAAAGACCATTAAAAGGTAGATAAGGGAAACGAGTAGAGTCCCGATGATTATTATTTTTTTCCTGCCGTGCCTGTCCGCTATATATCCTCCAATTACCCTGGAGGCAGCATTAGCAAGCTGCTGGAAAGACTGTACTATCGAGATATCCTCTGTTGTTGCGCCGAGCCGGCTTACATAGAGCTGTATATATGGGCCTGACATTGCTTGAACAGGCGACCATAATAGCCATCCCGCTGCAAGCACTTTTATGTTCCTGGGGAGGCCCTTAACCTTCGAGAAGACTTCCCGGAACTCTCTCATCATATATACCTCGAGAAATCATAGACACCTAGTCTTAAATTTTATTTAAGTGTACTTGATAAAAACAATGGTTGGAAGTGAAGAGACCCGTGCTCTTGACAATCATTGCAGGGATAATCCTTGCAGGAGTAATCTACTACATCTACACTTCGAGTTTTGAGGACGCAAAGGTCCTTTTATCGCATGCAAAGAGCTCCATTTTGAGCTGGAAGGGCTGGGGCTTCGAGGAACGCATTAATTGCTCGGACACTTACGTCTTCGTTAAGGGTAATGTGAGCTTGGCTACACATGAAATCTCGACAAGCATATCCGTGGTGCCTAAGCAGGGGAGCCCCGAGGCCTACCTCTTCTACTCGAATAAGAGCACCTCGCTTGTAAATCTTGAGGGGGCGTGGATCTCGAGGGGGAGAGGATGGGATGTAGAGGACCTACTAGTATTAAGGCTTCTCGACGTGGCCATGAACTCGACCGAGATATATATTAGAGGGATTCCTGAAGGAAAAGTCATCTTATTCAATTCCACTTGCGGCAAAACATGCTTGGATGTTTTCACCCTTACGGCAGCTCTAACCGAGACGAAGATTTCTAGCCCCTCTGTTGTCTCGGGCAGGATAAAGTTGACCTTGAATGGGCAGCCTGAAAGCCTGGTGGTCGTCTTTAAGGGTGAAAAAGGGGTATGCAGGTTGGAGTATGACCTTATCCCGTATAATGAACAGCCATTAATCATCAAGCCGTAAAGCCTAATTATAGCGGATTTTAGACTAAAAATTTAATATTCTCCAGGTGAGATTCTCACGCTATGAATCTAACGTTTAAAGAGTTGCTGTTCGACTTCTTCAAACTTAAACAAAGTTTGCTATTGATTTGGACCGGATTCTTCGCCTTCCTGGCGGCAAGCAACGTGAAGCCTAACCCTTCTCATCTCGTCCTGACCCTCCTCTCTATGTTTTTTACGATGTCGGGCACAGTCGGGCTTAACATGGTATTGGATGCTGATATAGATTCCTTAATGTTTCGGACTCATAGGAGACCTATTCCCTCAGGTAGACTGAGCAAGCAGGAGGGGGCTCTTCTAAGCCTTCTCGCGGTTGCTATTGGTCTCGTTCTAGGTGTAATGGTCAACTTTTGGGTGTTCTTAGCGGGCCTTTTAGGCTTTACCATAGATATAATCTTGTATACATACCTCCTGAAAAGGAGAAGTCCCTGGAGCACTGTCTTCGGCGGCTTTGCGGGTGGTATGCCAGCTCTGGGGGGATGGGTAGGAGCTACAGGAAGCCTAGACATGCATGGTGTCCTCCTCATGCTCCTTGTAGCCGTTTGGAGCAACCTTCACATATGGACTCTCGCAACGTACTATGTCGAGGATTATAGGAGAGCAAGCGTCCCGATGCTTCCCGTAGTAATGGGCGAGAGAGCCGGGGTTTTAGGCTCCATTACATCAGCTATCATAATAGGTCTGATCGTATATTCCCTTTATACTCTAGGCGTCTTAACAACATATGGGTTCCTCCTATCTATAGTTCCGCTCGTGATCGTGCTCTTTTATCTAACGAAGGGATTAATGACAAAAGAATACAAGACCTGGTCTTACAAGGCTTTCAAAATTGCCAATATGTTCATGGCTATAGTGTTTCTAGCGTTAATATTGCGATAAGGATTCATGCCTTCATTGCCTCCGGTTAGAATCTAATAACAAGGCCGAGAGCCAAGCCCAAAATATACCATATGGCGAAGTCTTGTACCAGCTTTGCCGTCATAGGGTCTGCCGTGGCAGGAATCTCTTTTTGGAACATCTTCACAAGTCTGAAAGCACTCGGGAGTGTTAAGATGGGGAGAAGCGCGGTTAAGGGTACTAGTCGAAGAGCCGTCAACACGACAAGAACCATATATGCTAGATACACTTCAAAGTAGGCGAAGAATCTTAACCCCTTTTCACGGCCGAGCAGAACTTCAAGGGTTGTGGCCCCCCGGCTTTTGTCGAACTCTATGTCCCTCAGGTTGTTTGCGGTAAGAACAGCAGCCACTAGCAAGCCTATTGGTATGCTTGCGAGGACCGGTTGTAGGTCGAGAAGGCCCGTCTGAACATAATAGGTTCCAAGCCACATGAGTGGCCCCCAGCTCAGAAAGACTGAGAGTTCTCCAAGAGCCTTGTACTTCAAGCCCAACAATCCGGAGTATCCTATCACGAAGAACACGCCGGAGAGTGCAAGGAGGATTACTATGAGGGTTCTATAGATTGCAAGTATAAAGGCGAAAAAGAGCCCGGCGGCTAAAAGTGTGAGAGCAAAATTCCTGAGCTTTTCTGGGGTTGTAAAGCCGGTTATAAGGGGGTGGGGGCGATACTGGGTTGTAGGCGCTCCTGGGATGTCAACGCCTCGTTTCGTGTCGTAGTAGTCGTTCAACACGTTTGCCGAGGCATGTAGCAAAGTTACCCCTAGAAGTGTCGCTATGAAAAATGGAAGGTTTAGGATACCTGTCAGGTAGTAGGTGTAGACCGTAGCGGCTGTGATAGAGGAAGCCGTCATGACAAATGACCAGGGTCGGGTCGCTATGAACCAGGCTCTAAGGTTCTTCATACGACATATTCTTCCCGAAAAAACTTATATTTTCATCTATTAGATTATTGTATTACCAAAACATATTATAATGAGTTAAGCATAAATAAACGGATATAGGATGTTATGCGATAACCATGCACATCCCCGACGGATACCTTGACCCCTTAACGTGCGCGGTCACCTATCTTATTTCTCTGGCCGTAGGCTTCTATGCGTTTAAAAAGGCCAAGCATGCTCCCGAGGAGACTAAAGCCCTACTACCTGTTCTTGCTGCAGCGATCTTCGTCGCCCAGATGCTGAACTGGCCTATACCTGGAGGCACATCATTGCATCTTGTAGGCGGGGCTCTTGCCTCAATCCTCGTGGGGCCCTGGCTAGCTTACCTCGCAATGGCTCTCGTACTGTTGACACAGGCGCTAATATTCCACGATGGGGGTATCACAACCCTCGGAGCAAACATTCTCAACATGGGGGTGGTAGCTGTGTTCACAGGTTATTTTGTCTACAGGCTTGCCCCGGAGAAATATAAGGTCATAGCGAGCTTTCTGGCGGGCTGGCTTAGCATAACTTTAGCAGGAATTGTATGCGGGGTCGAGCTGGGGTTATCCTCGAGCTTTCTTTATGGGCTAGGAATCACTGTTCCAGTGATGGGTGGATGGCACGCTGTTCTAGGTGTTGTTGAGGGGGCTATAACCGCTGGTGTATACGCCTATCTAAAAGCCAGGCATCCCACCCTTATCAAGGGGTGATTAACTTGAGTATGAGAGAGTATTTCATAAAATATAAGAAGGCTTTTACCCTTATCGGCCTGCTACTCGTCATTAGTCCAATTTTCGGAGTGTATTTGGCAAGCCTAATCGGGTATCACGAGCCCCTCGACATCGCCGCTAGTATGCTTGGCCTGAACGAGACTACAGAGGAGATAAACTGGACACCCTTGCTCGACTACACCGTGCCCGGTCTCCCTGACTGGCTAGGATATATCGTTTCCGGTGTCATAGGCGTGCTTGTCGTTCTTGTCTTAGCATTTGTTTTCCTTAAGCTGACGAGGTTGTAGGGTTGAAAGCTAAAGATATTGTTTTTTCCCTGACCGCAAGGATTCTCGAAGAGCTTTCAAGCAGTGAGACATCTTTGAGCTACAGCAGTTTAGTTCTCATTGCAGGCTTACTGCTCACCGCTGTGTCCTCCTTTTCAAACTCCTTGCTGGCGCTTGCCGCGGTAGTGGTTTTTAGCGGTGTTCTAGCCTTTGCGTCTAGGAAGGAGAAAAGTTGGCTTATAGTCACAGTAATCTCGGCCTTATTCTCCTTTATTGTTTCCTTTCCAGTCTACGTAAGTCCACAGCTTAACTTCAAAGGCTCTGTTGACGCAGCAACCTTCATAGCTAGGGCTACCGCATCGGCTTCAGTCTTCACCGCTTTTTACTGCTACATGGGGTGGCGTGGACTCTTAAACGGGCTGAGGGGCTTGAAAGCTCTAGGAGATATGGGTGAACATGTAGCCTTTACGTTAAGGTTCATACCGCTCTTCGCTTTTAAGGCTGACAAGATGCTTGTTGCACGTGAAGCCAGAGTATTCACGGTGAATAGAGAGCCGACGTGGAGGATCTCACTTAGCATTGTGGGAGACATTTTGGCTGCAAGCTTTATTAAGGCGTATTGGGCCAGACTGGCGTTTACCGCAAGGAACTTTGGAGAGTTGAGAGTAAAGCGAGGATCATACAGAGCAGATTTAGGGGAAATTACAATCGTCATTTTAGCAGCTATATTAATCGTCGCCTGCTTGGTGTAAATCGTGTTTGGCTGCGAGGATCTCTGGGTGTCACTACCCACAACCGGTGAAGTTTTGAAAGGAGTAAGCCTTGTAGTCAACAAGGGGGAGATAGTAGCTCTTCTCGGGCCAAACGGTAGCGGGAAAACAACCCTCATACTCGCCCTAGCCGGGCTTCTAAACGCTAGATCGGGAAAGGTAACCCTTGAAGGCGTGGAGCTTCGGCTTCAGCTGCCAGAGGCGAGGAGAAGAATAGGGGTTTTGTTCCAGGATCCTGACGATCAATTGTTTAACCCTACAGTGATGGACGAGTTAATGTTCACGCTCGACCAGCTAGGATTGCCGCCCCAAGATAAGGAGAGGAGAGTAAAGGAAGTAGCCTCCCTGCTCAACATCGAGCATATACTTCACAGGCCAGTGTATAGTCTAAGCTTTGGAGAGAAGAGGCGTGTTGCTCTTGCATCGATACTGGTTTACGATCCAGAGTACCTCCTCCTAGATGAGCCCACAGCCAACATTGACCCGGGCAACCTTAATATTATGCTGAAAGTGGTCTGCTCTCTGAGGAAAGCCGGCAAGGGTATACTCCTCGCTACCCAGGCTGTTGATCTAGTCAACAGGCTAGCGAGTAGAGTCTACGTGATGAACGAGGGTAGGATCATATGGTCCGGAGGGCCCGAAATCCCGGAAGAAGTGCTTGTAAGGGCTGGATTGAAAACTGGGCAAGTGGCATGCCAATAAAAAGGCTCAGCTCCACTTAAGTGAAAGCTTGTAAATATATATCTCTTAAGCCTTAGCACAATGTGTGCGATACTATTGTCGCCCTAAAAGATTCTACTGCTTACAAGGTTACTATTTTTGCAAAGAATAGCGATAGGGAGCCCAACGAGGCCCAGTACATAGAGATTATACCCAGGCAAAGACACGAGGAGGATTACGTCAAGTGCACTTATATCTCCGTTCCGCAGGTCAATGAGACATATGCTGTCTTTCTCTCCCGCCCCTGGTGGATGTGGGGTGCTGAGATGGGAGTAAACGAGTTCGGGGTTGCTATCGGGAACGAGGCCGTCTTCACAAAGGTTCCCTATAGCAAGGAAGGACTCACAGGAATGGACTTAGTGCGTCTAGGATTAGAAAGGGCTAAGACGGCGGGAGAAGCTCTCAAAGTCATAACGGGGCTCATCGAGGAATACGGTCAGGGCGGAAACTGCAGCCGAGAAGGCAAGCTCTACTATCACAACTCGTTCATAATATCTGACCCTAATGAGGCTTGGGTTCTCGAGACTGCGGGAAAATACTGGGTTGCAGAGAGAGTAAAGGATGTAAGAAGCATATCTAACGCTCTCTCAATAAGTAAAGGCTGGGACAGGTGCAGCAGTAGCTTAACCCAGTACGTGGAAAAGCTGGGACGTCAGGAGAGCTTTGACTTTGCTAAGCATTTCTCGGACTTATTCTTTACCACGATTGCTAGAGGGAGGGAAAGGCATAGATTTACCCAGAGCTATCTCGAAGCGCATAAGGGCTCAATCGACTTCGTAGGAGTAAGCCGTCTTTTGAGAAGCCACACCGTAAACGCAAACTATTCACCGATACGAGGATCGATGCGGGATATATGCATGCATGCCGGGGGACCTACAAGGCCAAGCCAGACCGCGAACTCGATGATAGCACTTCTCTACGAGAAGACGCCAATCATATTCGTCACGGGAACATCCTCACCATGCATATCGCTCTATAAGCCTGTCTTCCTCGAGGCTGGTCTCCCCGACCTTGGTCCTAGACCGGAGAATCGCTACAACCCTGAGGCTTACTGGTGGATACACGAGAGGTTGCACAGAAAGTTGCTTGCATCGTACCCGGATTACGCAAAGGACATCAGAAGTGAAATAGAAGCTTTTGAGAGGGAGCTCTTCCAAAGGGCTATGAGGCTACGCGAGGAGTATCTTTACGGCAAGACTACTCGAGAAGACTTATTCAGGCTAACGCAGGAGGCGTTCACTACAGGTAGAATAATCGATGAAAAGTGGACTAAATCTGTTCGGGCGAGACGTAGCTTCAACTTGCTGTTTGAGTTTTACTGGGATAGAGCAAACAAAAGAGCCGGGATTCCCACATAACTCTCAGCGAAAATGACTGCGGAGCACTCGAAACAAAAATATATTATATCTTTTTGAATAGGACTCAAGAGCCCTTATGTGCGTTATCTCGCGCACACTTGTATGTGCCTCTTCCAAAACCTACGTTTTCAACGTGAAAGAAGACTGCATCGACAAAATAGTCGGCCTCATCGAGAAAGAGGGGAAGGTTACAGCAAGGTTTGGCCCCCTAGTTAAAGGGGTATACAGAGACGCTATCGTCACCATCGTTAAGCCGGACAAGGTTCAAGTCATCCTCCAATTTAGCAAGGTGACGATAGACGAGTTCGAGCAACTCCTCAGAAACCTCCAATAACATAGTTTATACAATTGGTTATGGGGGGCGAGACATAAGTGAGTTATTATCCATTCTCGTTGAATTTCACGTAGAGGTTGTAGTTGATGTACGTAGATGGCCAGAGTCCAGCAGAATCCCCCTGTTCACTAGGGATAACTTGAGAAAAACGCTTGAGAAACATGGGATAAAATATGTATGGCTTGGAGACACGCTGGGGGGATACAGGAGGGGGGGCTACGAGTCATATATGGAGACTGAAGAGTACCGTAGGGGCCTGTCCAGACTCGAGGAAATCGCCAGGAGTCACATTGTAGCGGTGCTGTGTGCTGAGCGCCTATGGTTCAGGTGTCATAGGAGATTTATTGCAGAATCACTGGTAAGGGACGGCTTTAAGATTCTCCATATTGTTGAGAAGGGTGTAGTGTATGAGCACTGGAGGAGGGTTTAGGCGGGTCGCAATAGTTGGGGCTGGCCCTGCGGGAGCCTACCTTGCCAGGCTATTAGTTGACGACGGCTTCGAGGTTAAGGTTTTTGAGGGGGCTCCAAGGCTTGCCTCAAAGCCCTGTGGGGGCGGCTTACCATTTAGTGTTGAGAGGGTTTTGAGGGTTCCCGAGGAAAGTGTGCTTGTTAAGGTTAAGGGGTACAAGGTTTACGTTGGTGCAAAAGTTTCCAAGGAGAGTCATGGGAAGTTTTACGGGTATATTGTGGATAAGGAGTCTTTGCTTAAATATCTCTTAGAGGGCGTCGAGGTTGTCAGGAAGTGGACCTCGCCTGAGAAACTTCAAGACTTCGACTTAATCGTTGATGCTAGGGGGCATCCGGTTTATAGTGGAAAGAAGGCTCTCGCTCTGCAGGTTGAGGGTATGTCAGAGGAGATTGTCGAGGACGAGATTCAGATTTACTTTTTCCCCGAAATTGTTGGATATGCTTGGGTCTTCCCTACTGGTGATAAGAGAGTTAAGGCTGGTGTTGGTGGGCTAGCTGAGCATGATGTGCTTCAAAGGCTTCTAAACGATTTGATCAGACGTATAAGACTGAGAGAGATAACGGGTGTCAAGGGTAGCCCTATAGCTTCAGGCGGGCTCCTAGGCCATTATAGTGATGGCGTTTACAGGATAGGAGAAGCTTTGGGTGCAGTGATGCCTCTATCAGGGGAGGGCATAAGGCCTTCGATGATAACTGCTGTAGCTCTGCACAGAGACCTCACGGGCCAGGCCAGCTTTAACAGGACTATCTCTAGCTTCGGTCTGGACCTCAACCTCAAGGTACAGCTCGGAATACTTAGATTTCTCGAGGAAAGCCCTCCCAGTGGGAGAGCAGCCCTCCTTGAGAGAGCCCCTCAGGAAATCTTAGAGCGAGTGACAGCTGGAACAGTGACGCTATCCTTTCTAGTAGAGGCTGCAGCCAGGTGGCCGGGATTCTTTTCAAAAATTGCGGGAAAAGTAACGGGACTTAATATTAAACAATTAACGGGAAAGTCGGATTAAACAAGGGGAAAAATGCTAGGTAGGCGTTGCTACGACAGCAAAAACGCCGCATGATGAGCAATATTCCCCAATATAGAGCCTAGGGGGTTTGCTTGGAGTTGTTAATGGTTCATAGTCTAGCGTGAATGCCCTCTCATAAACCTTATATCCCGCAGTTTTCAGATACTCCTCGACTTCGCTCAAGGTATATAACCTGGCCATCGAGATCACGGGGTCTGTTCCCTTTTCAGCAATTTCTGCATACATCCTGCCCCAAGGACTATTCTTTTCAATAGACAACAGTACTAGCCTGCCGTTAGGCTTTAGGAGACCTTTAACAGCTACAATCATTTCCAAAGGGTTCTCTAAAAACTCCAAAACAGTCACAGCGTAAATGAAGTCGAGAGAACCAACCCTTAACGGGGGATGCTCGCCGACAGCAAGCACGGAATGCTGACACCTAGACTTGGCCAACACGAGCATCTCAGAGGTAGGATCAAGGCATACTATCTCCCGGTTAAGGGCTAGTTTTTCGGCAAAGACTCCAGTGCCAGAGCCGAGGTCTAACCCGACCCCGCTTGGGAGAAGGAGATTGAGAAGGTTTGCCTCTGATTCGAGAACAGCTCGACCATATGGCGTTTTATACCAGGAGTCGTATTCAACTGAGTATCTGGAGAAGACCTCTATAACCTCTAGGCTCACGTGTAAACCTTATCCTCTCTTGCTCAAAAACTTCACCTTCTGACAGAATAGGAGAACGTATTGTGTATGCTGAAGACGTTTCTATCCAGTTAAATATAACGAACTCTAAAAAACGTAGCTTTAGTTGAGGGCTAAAAGAGTCAAAATTCTATATTAGAAGAATTCTATATTTGATCAGGGTGTGAGAGTGTAGTAGATTCTCTTTCTCTTTGCACCCTTGCTTTCCGTCTTTTGTAGAACAATCTCTCCGACTTCGCAAGTGTTCTTGACGTGCGGTCCACCGTCCGCCTGTATGTCAACACCCGGAATCTCAACAATTCTGATTTCCTCTACTTCTGGAGGGAGGCGGCCGGCTAGCTTTACGATGCCCGGGATTTTGAGAGCCTCATCCCGCTTGAGCCAGTATACCTTAACCTCGAGGCAGCTCTTTAGAATCTTGTTTGTCTCGGAAATAGCCTCGCTCAGTGCCGCTTTCCAGTCATCGACTCCCGTCAAGTCGAAATCATCCCGTGCGCCTTCCGGTTGGATGTGGCCTCCCGTTACGAGTGCACCGTATTTTTTGTAGAGAATTGCGGCTAAGACGTGGCTGGCTGTGTGTAAGCGCATCATCCTGTAACGTCGATCCCAGTTTATTATCCCCTTTACCTTTGTTCCGGTTGTGAGGACTGTAGGTGATGATAGGATGTGGGCCACGTCATTGGGCTCCTCGACAGCCCTAATGACCTCCAACTTGGTTCCGTCGGGGAGAATAAGCCAACCTGTATCCGTGTCTAGTCCCCCGCTTGGACCAGGGTGAAAAGCTGTTTGGTCGAGGTATACTTTCTCGCCTTCTACGCGCGTTATTGTTGCTTCGAACTCGCGTAGGTAGCTGTCGATCTGGTATAGGAGCTTTGTCATAGATTTCCAGTTATTGTTAGAACATATTATATGTTTTCTTATCAGTCCGCGGCAATCCGGATCACAGGTCACCGGGGGGCAAGCTTAGTCATCATTCCTTCTTTTAGAGGGGCTTCCTGGTATTAAGTTTTTTCCTGAGCACCGATATTAGACAAGGCCAGTCTAACCAGCTCTACAAGCTTCACTGGATCGTCACCTAGTATTACGAGAGAAGGCTCAAGGTTCGGCAGGTTTCGGTAGTAGAGAGCTAAAGCCTTCGATCCCTCATGTAAGGCCTGCTCTATGGGACACTCTGATGGAACTGCCTTGACCTCGAGTGGGTTTAGACCTATCCGCTCTAGCCCCTTGAGGAGCACTGGTTCTGGCTTGAGGTTTATAGCCGCCCTGAGGTCAGGGTTGTTTCTAGTGGCTTGGAGGATTACCCGTGCAAGGTGCCTTGAGGATCCATAAGATGGCTTGCCGCAGATCCTTGCCCCCTTTGACGTTCTCACTATCCTGCCGTCTAGAGCGGCGACATCCTCTGTTCGGGAAGCGCCTCGCCTGGCATAAGCAATGTTGGCGCCTACCTCGGGTATGAATCTCTCTATATCTTTAATCTTAATCAACATGGTTGCTGCGAGCAGGACTTGTGCCAGCTCAGGGTCTCCAGGCGTGTAGGGGTTGTAAAGTTCTATGAGAGGAGTACTCAGTGGCTCAGAGTACAGTTTAGACTTGTACTCGACTCCTTCCCCCTTACCAACTATGACAGCTAGGGAGGTGCACTGTACTCCTTCGTCTCGACAGACCGCTTCGAGCTCCTGGGGCGAGGAGGTCACCGCTAGAAGTGCACCGTATGTTGGTGCTGTGAGGGGGTCAAAGTCTCTTGGTAGATCCTTATTGGTGGGCATACTTGGGGCTGTAACTTTTATGATGAAGCCATAATGTTTGCTAAGCTCTAGTAAGGCTCCGAGTACGCCGCCTTCCGAGACGTCGTGGAGAAGCTTGACCTGTTCAAATCGCATTAGCTTCAATGCATTCGGGAGAGGGGTCATTTCTTCAAGCGGGATGCTTTTTCCTAGGAGCCAGGCTGACTCTGCTCCTATTGTGCCTATAAGGTATACCTTGTCACCCGGTGATGGGTTAAGCCTTGGTCTGACCCGTTTACCAATTATTGTTGAGACGGCTAAGGGGTACTCGATGCCCTCGTAGCGCGCTGTATGCCCGCCTCTTAACTCTACTTGATACTTCCTGCATTCGGCGACAAAGCTCTTCACCACCTCTTCCATTTCTTCGTCGGTGGTTGAGGGTGGGCCTAAAACGTTGAGTGTCGCATACATGGGTTTGGCAAAGGCAACGGCGACATTCGAGGCAGTGTAGTGAAAGGCGAAGAATCCGAGCGTTTTCAAGGGGACTCCTATAGCTGGATTTGTTGAAACAACCTCTTCTTCACTGAGAGGGTTAGCGTCTAGCTCTGCTCTAAGCCCTACGGTTTCAAGAATTCTACGAAGGTTATCAATAGGAACTTTTCCAAGCTTCATCGAGAAAATACTCGGAAACGTCGTATTTCAAGCTTGGCCCACTACTGGTGCCATGGAAAGGGATAACCTTGCTCCTTCAACTTCTTTAATTCTTCAGCAAGTTTTCTCTCGATCTCCTCCACCTTTACTGTGGGCGGTGAGAACAGGAGAGATAAGCCTATAACAAGAGTTACAAGCAAAAAGGATCCCATCGTGACCGCGGCTGTTAATTTGAGGACAAGCATGCTTATAGCTTCACCAGCAAAGAACAGGGAGTAGATAAAGATAGTCCCCGTAAACAACGAGAAAAGCGTTAATATGAATCCTACAAGCCTGTCCTTGTCCACTAGTTGCCACCCCATATCTGCATAAAGTACTCTGTTTCCGCGTTAGCTATCTCGGGGCTGTCGATGAGTACACTGGCCTCGTGGTTACGCATCATGGCCATATAGCTCCAGTTATGGGATCCCACTATGACAAACCTTCCGTCAACTATGATTAGCTTCGCGTGAGTCGTCTTGGCTCGTGTATCAAACCTTACCGGGACTCCGTTTGCGAGCAGCCTCCTGTATGTGAGTTCATTGTCATCGATGGTGTTTTCGAGAACCACCTTTACGTCGACGCCCTTCTTTGACTTGCCGATGAGGATCTCGACTATACGGGAAATCTCATCGGTATCGCTCTTAAACTCGAACATCGCTACATATATAGACCTGTTAGCAGAGGAGAGGAGGGAGAGGAGCTTTGGATAATAGTCCCTGTCGTTTATAATTTCAACCTTGACCCCGGAAGGCGCCGTTGCAGGCGGCTGTTCAATGGTGATCGTTCTTCCTCTACTACCGAGGTAGTAGCCTCCAAGAAAGGATATACCGACTAATAGAACTACGAGGAGAAGGATTGATCCTATAGACCCTCTACGCATCTAGACACCCGACATGAATATAGCGAGATGTTTTATAATTATTTTCCTAAGGTCTAAGAGTTGAATCCAGCCTGCTATAAGATCTGGGTTTTCAGTGTTCTCAAAGAGTTGGTGGCTCCTGGAAAAAGTACTATAAATCGATCTTTATCGACTTGTTTTTCAACTTCTCGGCTAGTTTCGTTAGAATCTCTTGGTGTACCTCATGGATCGTCCTAGAAGCATCAATAACGATGAAGAGTGAATTATATTCCCGAGCCAATTCTAGATATCTTTCCCTGACCTTCTGCATGAAGCTTGGATCCTCAAACCTCGTTGTTTCTCCTCTGGCTTCCAAGCGTTTGACAGCAAGCTCGAGGGGAAGGTCTAGAAGTACAACTATGTCAGGCAGCCTTATAGAGCGGTTGATTGCCATTATGAAGTCTGCGGGTAGACCACGAACAACCTGATAGGCGAGGCTTGCGAAGACTGACCTATCAGAAACCACAATTTTTCCTGATTCAAGAGCCGGGAGTACAACTTCCTTTTGAAGTATTATTCTGTCGGCTGCAAAAAGATAAGCCTCGGCATCAGGGTCAAGGTCATGCTTGTAAAGGAAGTCCTTTATGGCTTTGACCCAAGGTTCTCTTACGAGGACCACCTCGAAATTTCTGTTTGAGAGGTACTCGTAGAGCATTACAGCCTGTGTAGTCTTACCGCTCCCGTCTATCCCTTCGAAGACTATGTATACTCCTCCCGGCGTAACTTTACGCTTTGGGAGGTCCAGGGTTTTTCTCTCAGACATTATAAAGCCGTGTTTGGGACAATAATACTCAATTACAATCTCACCGGTAAGCGTAAGGTTACGAACAACCTTAGGTGTTACGTAGTCCTGGCATTGAGGGCAGAAGACTTTTTTCCTGGAGTATCCGGACATAACTCTTTGATAGCTATCTACATTTTAAAGTCATTTTCGCAGCCTTCAAGCATAATAACAATGATACGTTGTAGAATAATATTTTTATACTCGATTAGAACGATCATATTGTGGATGAATTCGAGAGGATAATTTTTTGGGTTTGGAGGATAGGGGATAGCGAAAAGACACTTGTCGAATTGTCGAGAAATGCGGCTACTGCAAAGGAGGCACTCGAGCTCTTAAAAAAATACTCGCTGGTAGTCGTACGTAAAAAGGGTCGAATATACCTTGTCTCCCTATCAGAAAAAGGTCTGAACGTCTATAGAAAGCTTGGGGAGCTTAGGGAATTCCTGGGAATACCTGTGCCATCTGAGAGGCGAGAACAGCCAGCTATAACTGAGAGTCAAGGAGCTTCAACTGGCCTGGAGAGTGTTCCCACTTTCGTGGCAGATAACCCATGGCTGAAGGTTCTAGCCCAGAGGGGGAGAGAGAGGGTTGGTTTATGAATGGTCTTATAGTTGTTGGTAGGGAGGAGTTTTCGCGGGTTCACCTGAAGGTTTTCAGGGAGGAGGAGGTGCGTGCTATTTTTGGAGAGATGTCTGAGGAGCTTTTAAAGCTTAGCAGGGATACGCTTGTATTGTTTCAACCTCTCTCAGTATCAGTAGAGTTCTGTGGTAGAAAAGTGAGCCTACCATATGGCGTCAGCCTAGCGAGTGGCGTCGAGCTCGAGATTCCAGGCTGCATATATGTCCCTGCCCTCCTTGACGGAGAATTTCTAGAATTCCTGCTGTTCGACCTGCCTCGGAAGCTAGATGAGAACAGGAAGCCTGTAGTGGTCGAGGACGTTGATCAGCGCTTCACCAGGGACGTTCGTGAAGGGATACTCTATGCACTTGATATTCTGGACCGCATCTCATCAATTTATAGGATCCCGGTCGTTGTGTATGGGACTCCCTCTCTAGCTAGTTCCTGGCGTTTTACGAGGAGGCTTTACTGTGACAAGAGTGGGACATGCTTCCTTGACGGCGAGCTGTTCTGTGGTGAGGAGGGTGCATAGTATAGACGAGCTCGCAAAAGAGGAGAATATAGGCAGAGTCACTATTTCGAGGCTTAAAGCTGCTGGTATCGAGAACCTCGAAGATCTTGTCCTCTATAATCCTGAGGAGCTGGAGGAATTGACGGGGATAGACTTCGAGAGAGCCTTAAGAGTTATACGGACCGCCAGAAGGATAGTGGGCTGGGAGGCACGGGCCATCCCTGGGAAGGAATATGCTTCATTGCTGAAGAAGAGAGAGGCCCTCACTACCGGTGTTAGCTCCATCGATGCACTGACTGGTGGCGGGTTAGCAGTATATGACATTCACGAATTTGCCGGAGAGTTTGGCTCGGGCAAGACACAGCTCTGCCATCAGCTCGCGGTTACTGTTCAGCTGCCACCTTCGAGAGGTGGTCTAGGGGGAGGCGTGGTATACATCGACACGGAGGGGACTTTTAGCCCTGAAAGGATTGAGTCTATCTCTGCCAGGTTTGGTGTAGAGGATCCCTTGTCTAATATTTACGTGTTTAGACCTTTGAGCGTAGACGAGTTGGAAGAGTTTGTTGTGAGGGAGCTTTCCCGGCTTGTAAAAGGTGGATCTAGGCTCATCATAGTGGACTCTGTTATAGCGCTGTATAGAGCTCAGTTCAGGGGTAGGGAGTGGCTTGCCATGAGGCAACAGAGGATAAATTATATGCTGGACTGGGTTAAGAGGCTATCTAGACTCTACAGTCTCGTCGCGGTTATCACGAATCAGGTCGTGAGTGTGCCTAGCGCTTGGGGCGTCGCTGTAAAGCTCCCGGCCGGAGGCAACATTATAGCCCATGCAAGTACGCACCGCTTCCTTTTGAAGAAAACGGGCGATGCATTCCTCCTCGAGGTCTTGGACAGCCCGCGCCTTGCCCGTGGCGCAAGTGTAGAGTTTAGAATCGAGGAGGACGGGCTCCACGATGCCAGGTAGCTTTTTAGGAGCTCAGCTGAGATCCTGTCTTGAGCGTTTTGAACACGCAATGTCTTCACGGAAGGAGGCCTTCACTGTTACGGAGGTGGCTAAACCTTTTGGGAGAGGGAGGGGTAGAGGGCTTCAAGCAGGTGTTATTCTTCATAGGAAGTTCTGGGGTGACTTGAGCCTTATATTGCAGGAGGACAAGGCTTCGACGCCCCTCCCAGTGGCTTGGAGGTTCCGGTTTGGCTGGCTTCTCGGTGTGGCTGACCAGGTTCTATTTGTAGACGGCTTGCCTGTAGAGGTTGCCGAGCTGAAGAGTTATGACGGCTTCAAGAGCTATGAGAAAGTACAAGCTTCACTCTACGGCCTCCTAGTTATGCTTAACTTTCAATACCGTCCGAGAGTCTCGATCATAGGCGTGAACGAGAAGCTGGAGATAAACAACTGGGAGGATTTGGCAGTGAATGCATTGGAGAGTTTTGTTAGGAGTAATGTTTTGCTTAAAAATGTTTCTAGGAAAACATAACTAAGGTATTAAAGACCTCTTTCTCGGTGATAACGTGAAACCTCTCGGTGTTGCTGTTGCAGGACTGGGTCGTATCGGTGTCGTTCATACTGAGATACTGTCGTACAGGGTTGAAGGGGCTCGTCTCGTTGCAGTAACAGATGTTGTTGAAAAACTTGCTAGAACGACGGGCGAGAAGTTTAAGGTTAAGTATTACACAGATTATGATAAGCTTTTAAGTGATCCGGAGGTGGAGGCCGTCTTCGTGGCCACACCCACATATCTGCACCATGACATGATTGTTAAGGCCTTTGAGGCCGGGAAACACGTGTTTACCGAGAAGCCGATCACAGTTACTGTCGAGGAGGCTGTGAATGTCGTTAGGAAGGCGGAGAAGCATGGCTTGAAGCTGATGGTAGGCTATATGAGAAGATTCGACGATGCCTACATGGAGGCTATGAAGAGGATTAGGGAGGGCTCTATAGGCAAACCTGTAGCCTTCCTTAATATTGCTAGGGATCCTGGTGCTCCCCCAGGCTGGGCGCAGGACCCGAAGTTGAGTGGCGGGATATTCCTGGACATGTTGAGCCATGACTTTGACATGGCGCGCTATCTTATCGGAAGCGAGGTGAAAAGATTACATGTCATGGGCTCAGCTGTCCTATATGATGAGATAAAGGCTAAGGGCGACTTAGACCTTGTAAACATAAGCTTCGAGTTCGAAAACGGCGTCTACGGGGTTCTTCACGGTAGCCGTAAAAGCGTGTTTGGCTACGACTTGAGGACTGAGGTTCTTGGAACGGATGGAACTATTTACGTCGGTAATAGCGTTGACCCTAACCTCGCCTTAGGTACAAAGAGTGGGGTTTTATTCCGTGGAGTGCAATGGTTCTGGTCTCGCTTTTATGAGGCGTATGTACGCGAGGATCAGGCGTTTGTTAAAGCTGTCTTGGAGGATAAGACTCCCCCCATTACGGGGTTGGATGGTCTTAGAGTTGTTGAAATCGCCGAGGCGTGCTGGCAGAGCTTAAGAGAGGGTAAACCGGTGAGCGTAACTAGGAGTATCTAGTCCTCCCAATATTGGCGTGTCCTCGTATAGTTGGCCTCCGCTTGCAAAATGTTCTTTACAAGGGTTTCTATATCACGGCTTTTCGATAGAATGTTACGCGCTGTTGTTGGTCCTATACCGTGACCCGCCATTGCGAGTACCGCTGGGTAACCGTAAGACATGAATAGAGATGCAGACTGCCTGACCTTCTCGACGAATTTCTCCTCTTCCTTTGAAAGCTTCTCACCTTTCCTCCACTTCCTTAAGATCGGAAGGTTTTCCGAGTCATATGGCCTGAGAATTGCTATGGCTCGCGAGCCACACCTGGGACACTCCCTTATACTTTTTGCCTCGCCCGCCCTGAGCTCGCTTGTCCACTCGCCACAGTGTAAACAGTAGAGTAGAACACGTGTGTTCTCTAACCTCTTCAATACCGCATCGAGGACTGCGGTAATGGGTAGTCCCGAAGCTAGAATACCTGTCCTGACAAAGGGCTTCTCGAAGATTAGCTGGGCCAATGGGCTTAGTTCTTGAACCTGATGGACAGTCACCCTTTTGGCGCCAGTTTTTATCTGCTCTACTAGTTTAGCAACGACATCCGCATTGTAGTATTCTACAAGGGAGGAATCTACGGCCTCCTTGTCGACGGGTGTGCCCTTTAGTTTCCTCTTAAGTAGAGAGAGGTAGCCCGCCTCAATTCTACCCTTGCTTTTATCTATGACCCCCATCCGCGTAGCGACTTGGAGTAGCTCTAGCATGTAGGCGTTACTTTCCCTAATGGCCTCCTCAGCCCTCTCCAATGCCCAATCAATACCCTCCAGCAAGGCATTGCGAAGTTTTTCAGGTCCTAGTTCCGCGTCTGCATAGATGAGTATCCTATAGGGATCCGAGTAGTATCTTACTGTTACACCGTAGAATCCTCTCAGGGCAAAGGCCAGTAGCAATGCTAGGAGGTTATTTCCCTTAGTGCCAAGGAAAGTATGATAGACAGCAAGGGTTTTACCGTTCTTCCTTGTAAACTCCACGACGAGACTCCTGTCGGAAGGCATGAAGCCTAACTGAAGCTGCTTCCTTACGATCTCCTCCAGTTTCTCGGCCGTCTTAGGAGGTATCATGTACGACTCATAGAGTTTAATACTCTCCTCCCGGCCTATACTCTCAGCAATCCTACGGTACAGGGCTCCAAGCTCCCTAGCCGCACGCCACTCGACGGGCAGGGTTTGTCCTGTCCAAACAGGAGGCTCGCCAAGGTCACCGGTATGCTCGGTTACGTAGACTTTGTTGCGCTCGATGCTGATCTCCTCTATGGTCCAGGCTCGACCGCCAAGTATGATGACTTTTCCCCTGTCTATCAGCGAGGCGAAGGAGTAGTCTAGGTGACCGATCTTTCTCCTAGACGCGATGTCCTCCACGTCGAACGATGGGTTATCAGGTATCATTGAGGCGGAGTTAAAGTAGTAGCTTATCGTCCTTCTACCCATTCTTACCACATCGTCCAATAGTCGAACAATCCCTATTGAATCCAGGAATCTTAGTAGTTCAACAAGCTTAGAGAAGTTCAGATCATGGTAGGGGTAGGCCCTTGTGATTATTGCGTAAAGCCTCTCAAGTGACAGCTCACGATAATCTATGAGTAAGCCTGCGATCTGGTGTGCAAGTACGTCTAGCGGCTCGTGGAACAAGTCTAGGCTCTCGAGTATACCGCTCACAGCTCTCCTAGCTAGTACGGCTGACTCGATAGCATCCTCTATGCCCAGGGGGACTATCAACCCTTGAGAAACCTCGTTTAACCTGTGCTTGGACCTGCCAATCCTTTGCACGAGTTTTATGGATTGACGTGGGGACCCGAATTGTATGACGAGCCTTGCGTAACCGACGTCTATTCCCAGCTCGAGACTTGAAGTCGCAACAATCGCTTTTATCTTCCCCTCCTTAAAGAGAGCTTCTGCCTCCTCTCTTTCTTCACGTGAGAGGCTCCCGTGGTGTACCTTTATGTTCAGGTTGAAGTCATGTGAAAGAATTCTACCTATAAGCTCTGCAGTATCACGCGTATTCGTGAATATTATAACGCCTCCCTTTGAGACCTCTTCGACTAGAAGCTTGACACGGGCGTACAGCTCTGGTGGAAGATATTCATGCTGGGCCTTGTCGTTTTCCGGAATATCCGCTAATGTTATCCTGTACTGTTTTCTTTCTGCCCACTCTATGACCGCGCCTCCTCTCCCCCCGCTTATGAAGTTCAGGGCGATCATGGGGTCTCGTAGCGTCGCGGATAATCCTATTACTTTCAAATGCTTGGATAGTAGGCGAAGCCTTTCCAGGGCAAGCGTGAGCTGAACCCCTCTCTTGTCGTCTATCAGCTCGTGAAGCTCATCCACCACGACCCAACGAGTGTTTTTAAGGTGCTCTCTGAACCTCTTGTCGACGAGGATAAACTGGAGGGTTTCAGGCGTCGTTATGAGGAGGTGTGGTGGGCTCTCTGCTATCCTCCTACGCTGACGCATCGGTGTGTCTCCATGACGAATTTCGGCTGAAAAACCTAATGAGAGAAAAATATTGCGCATCCTTACAAATATGTCACGGTTTAAGGCCCTCAACGGAGTGACGTAGAGAGCGTAGATCGGCTGTCCTCCTTCCTCTATAATCCCCCTGAGCACGGGTAGAATCGATGCCTCCGTTTTTCCCGATCCAGTCGGAGCTATGATTAAGAGATTTGAGTACGCTCTAAACTTGAGCGCTTGTAGCTGGATATAGTTCAGGCTGCGATAGCCTTCACTCTCCAATACATCTATCAACTTGTTAGGCAGCAGATCCCCGATCTGTCTCAGCGATAATTCCCTCATTACAGTACAGGCCTAGATTGGAGTGATATTTCGCTGTAAAAAATTTTCACTAGGGGAATAACATGTTCAAGGGACGGAAAAACAATTTTATACTCCTATCCAGGTAATACATGCGAAAAAGAGGTGGAGGAGTACAGTAAGCTCAAGGAATCCCTGATAAACCTTGTTAAGAACAAGGGGGTGGTTACAGCTCAAGAGATAATTTCCTGGGCGAATGAGAATGACGTCGGAGTATTCACGCTATACCTGCTAATCCAGGACCTCTTAGAAACAGGAGAAATTAAAGGTGAGGGGGAAAAATTCCTAATTGAAACCAACATTAATCTCGAAATACCTTCCCGGTTAGTCTGTCCCAAAAAGGAGGTCAGGATAACTAAACCTCCTCAGCATAAGCAAAAGACAAAGCAAAGGCCTAGAAGACACTCTTCTCAAACCCTAATGCCGTATATTCAACAAAAGGAGGGTACCGGGGAGGCGAGCCAACCACCTAGAAAAGAAACTCAGGCAACTAATGACGCCGCAAAGACATCAACTAGTAGTGCGAGTGTGCCGATAAAGAAAGACATTATTTTAACAAGGGAAATAACGGACAACCCGGAGCTAGGTAATCTGCTTAGCGACCAAGACTTTGCAAAAGCTATACGGTACCTTGGAAGATATTGGAGTGTTGGAAAACTTCGATTCCTTATAGATATGAGCAATGAGAACATACAGCCTAAAAAAGCTGAGAAAATTATCGTAGAGCTAGCTAGATTAGGGTTGGTTGAGGTCTCGGAAAACAACGTTATAAACGCTAAGGACACACTACGAGAACTTTACAAGCAAACCCAGTCGCAAACCCCTCTCTACGATATCTTCTCGTAAGATAATCTAGGACTTTTTACTTGGCGGGGCGTAGATTGGAACCCTACTGTTCTTGTCGATGGCCACCAGTATGCCTCGTGATTCGAGTTCACGTAGGACGCGTTTAGCTCTGCTAAGCTTTAAGCCGAGACGAGAAGCGAGCACGTATGGAGTGACGTATTTCAGGCCTTTTATGTCTTTTATGAGTGCATCCATGGATACTTCGGTAAGCTCTCCGGTTGTACCTGAGAGCTTCATTTGAGGTTTTTTACCGCCTTCTTCTTTCTTCCCCTCCGTCGCTTTCTTTGCCCTCTTCTCTAGTGAGGAGACTGTTGGTCTTTTTTTCCCGCCGCCCAAGGTTTACACCTAGAAAGGTAATCATATACATGGGTTTTTATTGTTTGCGGATTTAATGGTCGAGAGCCTATCTCAAACTTCACTATTCTATCGTGTGCTATGACGTTATTTCATTTTAGATGTCTGTCACTCCATCCTCTGAGATCGCAAAGGCTGCTTCTTTCTCGGCGTGTTTTGGACTGTCTATTATCCTCGCGATCCTTTTGCCCTCCTTGGCTTTTCTAAACCATATCCGGTATGTGAAGCCGTGAGCCATTATGTTTCCACCCGCGGGCTTTAATGGGTTTCCAAAGAATATGTCTGGGGCAGCCATTACCTGGTTTGTCACGACGACGGCCAGATTGTATAGGCTTGCTAGCTTGTGGAGCTGGCTGATATGCCTGTTTAGTTTTTGTTGACGGGAGGCAAGGTTCTCCCTGCCAGGGTACTCGGATCTGAAATGGTTTATCAGGCTATCTACTATGATCAGCCTGATGTTGTTCTTCTCGATATACTTCTTGGCCTCATCCACTAGGAGCATTTGGTGATCGCTGTTATACGCTCTGGCATAGATTATGTTCTCCAAGACCTTCTCAGGGTCGGCCCCTTTCGCCCTGGCTATTTGAACAACCCTCTCAGGCCTAAAGGTTCCCTCAGTGTCTATGTAGAGTGCTCTAGCCCCGAGCCCTCCCTTCTCCTTTGGCAGCTGAACCATCACACTGAGCTGGTGGCAGAGCTGGGTCTTACCGGCGCCGAACTCACCTATGAATTCTGTTAGACTCCCAACCTCTATTCCTCCCTCAAGCAAGTCGTCTAGAGCCTTGACGCCGGTACTAATGTATTCGACATTTTTCCTTTTCTCGAAGAGCTCCTTAGCTGTAATGAACTCCTCGCCACGGCTTACCAGCCTTTGAGCAGCCCTGATAATAGCCATTGCTCGATCCTCGGAGCCTAGGATTAACGCGAGCTCGTGCGCAGAGGCGAAAGCAAGATCCTTCACTGAGTAGTACCCAGCTGCTCGAAGTTTTTGAGCAGTAATACGACCAACCCCTTCGAGATCTTCAAGCCTAATCTCTCCTTCCTCAATTTCCTCGGCGGCCCCACCTGTAAACTCTTCCTCTCCGAGAATTACTCGTTCGAGCTCCTCGTCTAGACTCTCGTTTTCACTTGCCTCTGCCTCCTTCTCCTTTAGTTTCTTCGGCATTCTCAGGATACCTATTTCGAAATTCTTGCGTAAGATATTTAAAGATATCTTACAAGTATGGTGAAAGTGAAATCTAACGTTTAATACCTGGGAGCAGGAGTATCTCTAACGTACGACAAGCTTAAGTAGCAATTTAGATGTAAAACACGATATGACTATGGAATATGCGAGAGCTCCATCTCTCGAAGAGGCTCTAAACCTGATTCTTGAAAGATTAGTAGGAATCTCCAAGAGAAAAGGATTAAGGGCTTCGAAGAGCGGAATCCAGCAAGGAATAGGCTTCCACCTCGACACCCCATATATAATTGTTGAGGGTCTCATCCAGAGAGGTCTTATTTCCCTTACTGGGGAAAAGTTTGTCCTCACAAGTCCTGGTGAAACATTTGTGGAGTATGTTGTAGAAATTGCAAGGTTGATTAAACCTTATTCTCTTTTCCCGGAATTCGATGAAGGAAGAATTGTTGGAGCAGTCCTCTATGCGCTTTATGACTGGACAAACAAGAAGGACGCTAAACAAATTGTCGAGGATGCCCGGGAAACTCTGAGGCTTCTCAACGAGGTCAAAAAGAAGAATAGCGATGCTTTTAAAATAATAGCCGTCACATTACCGAGACTATACTTTGAAGATGGGAAATACACCCCATCCTCGCTCATCGAAAAGATTTATCCCTCGATAGCACATGAGGCACAAGGCGTCAAGAATACTTGTTGATTAAGCCCAAAAGTATGGGGCTCCTTGTGTGTAAGGCAAACATTTACCTTTATCTAAAACATTATTCTCGAGTGAGCACCTGTGATTAAATTAAAACGGATAGATTTTGATGTTCTGAAGTCTCTCCCCACCTCGAGGGATTTTACAGATATTGTGAGGAGTTCAGGGATTAGCCCATCTAGTGTTCGAGATATTCTAGAGAGGATTAGGAGGAGCTTTCTTATAAGGGGCTTCTTTCATCTTTCAGGGCTCGGATACCAGTTGTATTTAGTGAGGAAAGAGTTTGACCCGATTCTACACATAAGACTTGTGCCCTTCATTATTGAAAAAATACCTGTTTTGGTCAGTAAAAGTAGATCCTTAACATTCTATCTCGTCATGGGACCCCCTGAAGGCAGAGATGAGGTAGCTGATATATTGAAAGTTGACCCAGATACTGTAACCCCTGTGAGAAGATTTGTTTGGAGACCCGACGTTGCGCGCGGTTTAACACTCAAAGACGCCGACCTTAATCTCGAGATAGATTATATAAGGGAAAACTTTGAAAAAGTGGTAGTACCCTCGTTTGAGCCCCCGATTAGACAAAGACCCGATCACATCGATTTATGGATAATAGCTGAGCTCGCCAGGAACCCATTTGTTAAACTGTCCAGCATAGCCCGAAGTATGGGAATAAAACAACAAGTTGCAAGCTATCATTACCTACAACATGTAAGGCCTTTCCACATATTTAATGCTGTCACCCCTAGGTTTTCCTCTTTGAATATTCCCGGGGTTTTTCTCGAAATTTCTGTCAAGAATGGAATGGCGGATCAACTGGCATGGGCGCTTACAAACCATCCTTATATAAGGGAAGCCTTTTCAGCATCCGACGGGAACGTGTACGCCCTCACATATCTTCAAGGACGGGAGTTATGGGATCTTTATAAATTCTTGAAAGAATCCGATTCGATAGAGGACTTAAGACTTTATGGAGTCCTTATCGATGAGATAAAGGAGTATACACCTCCTTTTGGTGAAGCCTTTAGGGAGGACCCATACAATCTTAGGCCAATGTATGAGGCGGTTCAAGTTCCCTCAAAAGCATCCGGGTGGATGCTCTACGAAATCACGTAAAGAACTATAAGGCTGTAATGGGAAAAATAATTCTGATTCTTGGAGTGATACTACGGAGAAGACTTATCAAGCAGAACCCTTTATAAACTTGTGATGGAGTCATTATCTTGTAAGAGATGCGGGGCGCCTCTCTCGGTTGATCCCGAGTCTCTAATAGCCGTTTGCGATTACTGTGGGTATCCAAACATTATTGGAGGTGACTTTTCAAGCGAACATGTTAGTATAATACCGTCGAAGACAAGGGAAGTTGTTGAGAATAAATTTATCGAGGTCGTGAAGAAGGATCCCCAGCTCTCAAAGATTGAAGACATCGAGGTATTAGAGATTTCAGGAGCATATTTTCCAGCATGGTATACTACTATTAGGGCAAATGTAAGGGCTTCCTGGTATACCACAGTGATAGAAGAGAGAAATAACAGGGTTATTACTCGTCGCGTACTCCAACATGAGGAACGCACTATTTCAAGGAAGATTTTCCTGCCTGCCAGGCGTCGTATTCCCTCAGAACCAGTACTTAATGCGTTAGCAAGCTACACGGTGAAAAAGGCTGAATCTATCTCACCTACACGTGAAGACTTTGACTGGGAAAAAATTAAGCTAGAATTTCTAGGTGTAGAAATTGGGAGGCAAGAAGCGCTTAGGATACTTACGGACAAATTCATCGATTCGCTCAGAGAGGAGTATAAGAGTAGAGGAGAGCAACTGGACTTCTTCTCAGCAAGCATAGTTAAGGTTGAGGAGCCTGTGCTTCTTTACGTTCCTGTTTGGACAATTTCCTACACGGCCCACGACTCTGTTTATTTGGCGGTATTTGACGGGTATGATTTGACGTGTCTTTATCGCTCGGAACCTTTAACTTCTTTGGAGAGAATCGCAGGCTTTTCGTTAGGCCTAGCCCTGTCCTCTCTCTCCGGCCCTATTTTTGCGGCAACCGCATCGCTTACAGGTTTTGAAACATCCCTTCTATTCCTAGGACTCTTAGCGACAGCCGGCTACACGATAACTAAGAGCGCAATGGCCTCAGCAAGGGTGGAAAATGCATGAGCGTGGTAAAAGAGCATACTGTTAGATGTCCTCACTGCGGAGCTGAGTTTCAAGTTCCTCTAAGCGCCTCGAGAGTGACTTGTCCCTACTGCTTCACCGTCTTCGACGCCAGGGAACTTACGGTTAAGGAGGAAAACCATTACTATTTCCCCTTAAGTAAGACGTTGGATCCCTTTGAGAAGCTCGTCAAGTTCATCTCGCGACAATACGCGGTTCCAATAGACCTCCCTAAGAGTTTCACTGTAGATAAGAGGGAATTGTACTGGGTACCCGTTTACTTCTTCTTTGCCGATGTCACGGCTGAGGCTAGGGGGCATAGCAACATGTATGGCGAACAAACCTCCGAGATTAGAGAGACCAGGCTTGTTTCTATTCCCGCCTCTGGAACCTGGCTTGACGAAATCCTGAACAAATATCCTTTCCCCGTCCGCGGAAAACTCCCCTTCAATCCAGAGATAACTTCTAGGGGCCTTTACTTAAATCCGGCTCTTGACGGTAACGCTGCCCAGAAAAAAGTAGAGCAACTCGTAACCTCGAAGGTGAGGCTAGAGGCTTCAGAGAGCTTCAACACCTTGTACTCAGTTAAGATTATCGAGAAGAAAATTGAAAATCGTGGACTCATACACTATCCCATCTGGGTTTTAGGATATAACTATAATGGGAGGAGTTACCAAGCAATTGTTGACGGCGCTAGTGGAATTGTTATACACTCCGAGTATCCCCAGACAGTGAGGGGAAGAATCTCCCTGGCTGTTTACGCCTTGCTTTCAGTTGTTATGGGCGTAGCAGGCGCTTTGCTTTACTCGTATCTAGTAGGTGAGGGCTTCCTAGCACTTCTTGGAGGGCTCGTCGTAGGCGGCGCGACGGCTTTGCCGGCTCTAACGAGGTCTGCGACTCGTGTTGCCAGGGCAAGCGAGTATATGGAGTTTCGGTGAAAAAAAGAACATGTATGTTAGGCCTTTTGACCCTTGGCGTAAGACAAGCCTTTGCACGTGTCCTTTCAAGTACAGCGTAAATCCTTACACTGGTTGCTTTCATGGATGCCTTTACTGTTACGCCTCCTCATACATTAAAGACTTTTTTAACCCACGGCCAAAAGAAGACTTTCTAAGAAGAGTTCAGAGAGACTTGGAGAAGATAAAAGAAGGCTCCATAATAAATATCTCGAGCAGCAGTGATCCCTATCAGCCCTTAGAAGAAAAATACAGGTATACGAGACACCTACTCGAGATGCTAAAGGATCGTTTCATTATTGAGATAGTAACGAAGTCGGATCTCGTAACCCGAGACGTCGACGTACTCTCAAGTTCAAGGTCACTGGTATCGATAACAGTGACAACTCTGGACTCAGGCATTGCTAGACTACTCGAGCCTCGCGCTCCGCCGCCTAAGAGAAGAGTGGAGGCGATAGAGCGTCTCACGGAGGCGGGTGTTCCCGTTGTTGTTCGCTTAGATCCTCTCATCCCGGGTTTAAACGACGATATTGAAAACATCATAGAGGTGCTCGAAGCCGTATCGCTAGCTGGCGCAAATCACATAGTAAGCTCGACTTACAAGGTTAAACCCGATAATCTGGGACGGCTTTCCAAGGTGTTCCCAGAAGTCATCCCAAGGGTAAAGGAGCTTTATCTCGAGAAGGGTCAGAAAATTCACGGATATATCTATGCTTCTAGAAGCTATAGAGCCGAGATTCTGAAGCTCGTCAAGGTCGAAGCTGAGAAAAGAGGGATGACCTTTGCAACGTGCAGGGAAGGCTTATCAAACCTCAATACACCAGGGGTGAGTTGCGATGGTACTCACCTAGCCCTGAGAAAAGCAATAATCTAAATCTTAAAGTGTTTTTGATTCCTTAGGTTATTTGATGATGAAAGGGAGATAAATAAAAAATGTTTTTAGGCTAAAGGAGCTTCTTTAACTCATAGGGTTTCCATCCAAGTTTTTCTCGAAACTCATTTATGAGCTGTATAGATTTCTCTTTCTCCTCTTTGGGCATCTTCGAGGATTTAAGAACTCCCATGAAGAGGGCGTATAGCCTCGCGTTGATTGTAGCCTTGGATATGCCGAAGTCGAGGTCATCCTCTAGCTCCTTCAGGATGCCCTTAACCTCCTCAGCGGAAGAGAGGCCGGGGGGACCTATGTCTTTTACTTCTCGCCCCAGGTAAAGGTGGCCCTTTTGGACTACAACCGCTTTCCCATCCTCGATAGTAAGCCTACCTTTCATTATTCTGTCGTAGAAGACCCAAGCGTCATGAGCATGCGGAGCCATTTCCTTTAACCTGAGTAGAACAAAGCGGCGTATCTCGCTTGTAGAGGCACCATCCTTTATCTTCTCCTCAGCTTCCTTCGTTATCTCGTGGGCAACCTCGGGAGGGGCGCCTGCAGCTATACATGCATTATATATTTTTTGCGGATTAAAATCCTCGACTTTACCGCTTTGCTTTACAACTTTTTTAGAAGCCATTATGATACTTGGGGTAAATGCAAGGATTTAAGTGTGATGTTTACCCTAACACTTCTTGATCCATCAGTTTTTCTATAAGTCTGCGTTTTTCAGCGAGAATCTCCTGCTTCTTTTCAGGAGAGAATATAATCTGCCCATTGACCACGACATACTCAAGAGACTTGGTGTTTAATCCAAAGAAAAGTAGGTTTGCATCCTGGTATGTCGGTAAGGACAATTCTTCGAGAGAATAAAATAGAAGGTCAGCCTTTGCACCATCTCTGATTTCTCCACCCTCAAACATTAAAGTATTGTAACCCGCACTAGTCGCAGACACATAGGCATCAGATATCGTGTAATCAATATTTTCGAAGAAACCCCGCTGGAAGAGGTAATAAGTTTTAAGCTGCTCAAGCATGTCTAGTGTGAGCCCTAGACTCGGCGACTCGCTACAGAGGGCTGGTGTGACGCCCCGGTTGCGTAACTGTTCATGGGGTAACAGGCCCTCGCCTGTGTAGAGCCCAGCTATTGGTGCTTGAACGACGCGGGTTTCAGTCTCAGCGAGTAAACTTAACTCCCAGCTTGTGAGCCAAGCGGGGGAGATGAGTATTGTTCTCGAACCTAGGAGGTTCTTCATGTAGAGGTATTCAATAGGATACCTGCCTTTCCTTCTTTTAAACCCGAATACTTGCTCCTTGCTATTGGATACGTGTATCATAAGGAAAGCCTTTGCCTTTTCCTGGTATTCCCGCAGATCCTCTAAATCTTCCTCAATCGAATCAAAATTATCTATGAGGATAACTTTTCCCTTTGAAACCTCCTTCTTCGGCCACCTCGCAGAGATGATATAGTTTAGTCCTATTTTTCCTGCATGAACACTAATCTCCTCCGCGTATAAGGATGCGTCTACAATGAGAGTGGTCCCTGTCTCGAGTGTGTTGTAAAGAGATAAGACAGCTAAGCTGATTGCAGACTCTTTTGGTAGAGGCTCGTCGTGATGACTCGACCAATTAAGTCTCGAGAGAAATTCCCGTTTATAGAAATAATGCGTCAGCTGGGTGTGAAGATTTGCAAAACCGTGAACCACTAGAAGACCCTTACAAGGTACTTTTTCCTCCCCTGCAAGCTCTTCTCCAATGTTGATTCTACCGTCAGGATGTACAAGGATGTCTACGTCTCTGAGCAACCCGCTGGACGAATACACCAGCGAACATTGTTTGAAAACGTACGCCATCGCGAAAACCCATTCGCTAAAACTAAACTTTTCTGAAAGATAAAGTTAGTAGTAGCCACACTTTTTTACTGCCTCTACCTGTGCCCAGAGGTTCTCTATCCTTGTGGCAGCACCCGGGGAAACACCTGAGCCATAAAAGACGAATCCTCCGGGCTCCTTTATATCATTGAGAAGGTTACAAGACTCCTCGAAGACTTTTTCCCTGGAGCCATGCATAAGTATCGATACGGGTATACCTCCTCCAATGCTTACGTGATCCCCTAGGATTTCTCGGGCTTTTCTGAGGTCTGCTTTCTCGAAGTATGCGAAGACCCTGCCCTTGGGGAGCTCTAAAATGTAATGTAGGAAAGGAGTGAAGTCGCCTTCGAAGAAAACCCAGGGCGTGTAGCCTAGCTCAATGGCATAAATTATTGTCTCCTTCAGGCTTGGCCAATAGAATTCCTCAAAGAGCTTAGGAGGCAACATTTCGTCCAAGTGCAGTGGCCAGAAAACCAGCACCACCCGTGTACCAAACAATTTTTCGGAGAGCTCTTGAGGTATCGTAGAGTTTTTTATTGCCTTTTTAATTAGGGGAGTTAATACTTCTGTCGCCTGTAATACTTCCTCTGGATGCCTCCTTAGGTCAAGCATTACTCCGGTTGGCATTCTCATAAAATCCCCTATAAGGTCCAACGGTGCATAACCATATCCCATATAGAACGTAGGGAACCCCATTTGGAATGATTCAACTCCTATACGGGTCATTGTAGCGTTAAAGTTCTTTGTCTCAGCCCCCAGTTTCATTAATGCTGCAGCCGCCTCAGGAGAATAAGGTTTTCTCAGCGCTTCTACAGCGCGCGGAAGTAGGGTACTAGTGATAAACTCCAGAGGGTCTTCTATGAGCTTCCTGTACTCCCCGGGCTCCATGAATGTTCCCCCGATAAACTGGGGATGAAAATCCGGAGGAAGCTCCCTGCCCGGCCACCTTGTCCATTTGTCGCGTAGAGCATCATGGAACTGTCCGGTAATGAAGCGTGTGGCTATCCACTCCGGATAGTCAGCCCATGCAACGGCGAAAATCATTCCTTCTAAACCCGGAGGAAAAAACGGTAGAAGATCCACTCCCTCCACGTTAAAGTCTCTTCCCCATTTAACGGCGGTTTTCACCCATGAATCCCAGTTAAAGCAATACTCAGCTACCGTGATACCTGCATATTTGGCTTGTAGATCCATTGCGGGAAGAAAGGTGTAGGGAACCCTGTCAGGTGTGCCACCAGTGAAGGCTCTCTCCAACCTCTCTCTCCTGAGCTTTAAAGTCTCTTGGGGCTCCAGAGACGCCATGTTCCTCTTCACCTCTTCTTTTCCTTCACCCATTCTAGCATAATCTTTATTCCTCGCCCCGCGTCGGTTGTCCAAGCATCAGCCCCAACGTATTTGCATGCTGACTCGTCTACTCTTCCACCACCTATTATTATCTTCACTTGATCACGAAGACCAGTGTTTTTTATGACATCAACGGTTCGCTTCATTGACTCTATAGAAAGGGTTAGCAGACCCGAGAGACCGACAATGTCAGGCTTATACGTCTTAATCGCCTCAACGAACTTCTCAGGTGGAACGTCGACCCCGAGATCAATAACTTCAAAGCCGGCAGCCTCCGCCATACTTACAACTATATTCTTCCCGATGTCATGGATGTCCCCCTGAACAGTACCTATAATTAGGCGTCCGACGTATTCATGTCTTGGCTCTGATTGGAGAAGAGGCCTGATCATCTCGCTTATCTCCTTGAGTATCTCACCAGCCATAACGAGATCTGCTACAAAAAATTCTCCCTTGGAGTATTTTTCTCCTATAATGTCAGCAGCCTTACGCAGAACCTCAAGCATCTTGAAAGGTGACTTTGAGTTCTCCAACTCTTTCCTCGCAATTTCCAAGGCTCGCTCCTCATCGAGCTCAACTATAGCCTTCAAGAGGTTATTCTCCATAGACAAGGGAATCAGCCTAGTTCTGCTATCCATTCTAGAGAGTATTTTAAGATATTTATTTAATGCATGAGAGTAATTTTTTATCTCCAATTATCAGCCTTCATTACTCTCTCGCGGAAAAGTCAATGCCCTAGGGAAAATTTTCTTGAATTCCTGAGCCACTGTAAGCTCGATATATTCGGTCTCGCGAGCTACCTTCTCGGCCTCCTGGACAGCCTGTTCGGATATAAGCATGAGTTTAGCTCCTTCTATAGCCGTGTTACCGGTAAGCCTTACCTTTGAAAGATCAAAATTTGGTAGGAGTCCTATCCTTACAGCGTTCCCTATGTCGAGATTATACCCGAATGATCCTGCTATTAAGACTTCTTCTATATCCTTAGGGTCGAGATGCGCTCTTTCAAGAAGAACCATAATACCACTGTATATGGCAGCTTTTGCAAGTCTTATCTCCGCTATATCCTTCTCAGATATAGTTATATCCCTGCCCGTAGCACTATCCTCAGCTCTTACAATGACAAATTCATAGCCATTACTGTTGGGAAGGTTTAGGAGCCTGGAGCTATGAATACCTTTGTTGAAGAGGCCCCGCCATGATAACAAGCCGTTCTCCAGGAGGCCGGCAACCACATCTATAAGGGCTGAACCCGCTACTCCTAGAGGTTTCTCGCCTCCAATAACCTCGTACTCAACGTTCTCGGAGTCTCTTATTACTACCCTCCTTATGGCTCCTGGAACTGCCTTCATGCCATGTTTTATGTGCCCACCTTCGAATGCGGGCCCGGAAGGAGTTGAGCATGCGAGAAGCTTTTCGCCTGTATTCAGTATAATTTCCGTGTTGGTGCCGATGTCGATTAAGAGTATAGGTCTGTTCTTAAGATGCATTCCGGTTGCTATTATATCAGCTAGGGCATCCCCTCCCACGTAGCCTGCGATTATCGGTGGAAAATAGACATACGCAACGCTCTCAAGACCTAACTGGTATCCTGGTAACTCTAATGGATCACTCGTAACTGGTACGTAGGGTGACGCCCCTAAACCGCTAACGTCGAGGCCGAGGAAGACGTGGTGCATAACTGTATTGCCGACTATGACGGCTGACGTCAAATGTTCTTTCTCTATACCCGCCGTGACGAGAGCAACTCTAACTAGGTTATTCACGGCTCGAACAACGAGGTGTTTCATATCTTCCAGGTTTTTTGCGTCGAGAACGGCCGCATGGATTCTCGAGATTATATCGTCTCCATATACTATCTGTGGATTTTCGGTGGATAACATTGCCAACGTTTTTTTATTTGCAAGGTCTACGAGGTGTAGAACTATCTTTGTTGTTCCAATATCAACCGCTATACCCAGGTTTTCACGGGAGGTGTCACCTTCTTCAAGACCTATTACTTTATTCCCACGCCACAAAGTTACTGTAACGGCCCAGTTAGACCTTCTAAGCCTAGCTGAAAGCTCTTTCAACACATTGAACTCAACAGTAAGCTCACTGGAGCCCAGAGCCTTAAGTAGGGAGTTAACATCTGGGTGGGGCTTTTCAAGACTTGGAGGCTCAACCCGTAAATAGATCTTCTTAGCGAGCGGGCTAAACAACACATCGCGAGTCAAGCCCTGTATTGCCGCTTCTATCCCCTTGCTCCTTGTTTCAGGTGGAACAAAGAGCCGAACATCACCTTGGAGAACCACCTGACAAGCTAAACGATATCCAGCTTTGATCTCTTCCACGCTGAGTAGGCGTTTCTCCGTTGAAGAGAGCTGTGATACCTCTCCAGACTTTATTACAACTCTACACTTACCGCACAAACCCCTTCCGCCACACTCTGTTCTAAAGGGTATTCCCGTCGTTCTCAAAACGTCATAAGCCCTAACCCCCTTAGCCACCTCCACCGTTATGTTGTAGGGTTCTATAACGACCTTTACCACGGATTAATCGAGAAACCTATTCGTATATAGAGTTTCCCATTTTAGTAACGTCAGAAATACCCTCTTCATGAGACTTTTCTTCAAGTCGCGCGTCACTTATCCTGAAATACCAGCTATACTCTCCCGTTCTCAAGGCTTCACCCCTCACTCTTAACCTTTTCTTGAAGAGGGGGGCATCGAGGACCAGGGTCTCTGCCTCGCCACCCTCAAAGGCAGGGTTAAAACCATGTATCTTTGAGCTATTGATTATACTGGTTATATCTTCACGACTCAATTCTTTACCTAGAAGTTGTGGGTCAAGCCCCTTTACTGTTATAGATGTGATTATAAAACGAAATCCCATATCCACAAGTCGAAACATATATCTTTCTTGGCTGCGCCACCACAACGGATTGTATAAGTTCAACCCATACATATGAGCACTCTCAGCCACGCGCATCCTCTGGTAATCTGATCTCAAGGCTCCCGTGACAACACCTGAGCAACCATACTCCCTCAATGCTATTTCGAGAGCCTTTCTCAGAGCTTCCTCGTCGCTCTCATATCCCTGCTCGTAGTATACCAGAGGTATCTCCAGCGCCTGAGCCTGTAACCTTGTAAGCTCAACATATGGAACATGAAACATCATTGACTCCTGTGACCGTGGTTTAATAGATACCAGGCATGAGACGTTGAACATTTTCAAGACAGCCCAGTGAAGAGCATATGTGCTGTCCTTACCTCCAGAATATAACACGCAAACCTCTTCAGACGAGCGCTTCCCGTAAAATCCTTGCAACCTCTTCACCCTCATCTCGGCTCAGCTGAAGCCTGCCTCTACGCGGAACCCCGTAGGGTATCACGTGTATATGAGCGTGCATTATCTCCTGCCCAGCTTCACGGTTGTTATTCATGACTATCTTGACGCCTTGAGCACCCAGACCCCGCGACTGCGCCTCTGCAACTCGCTTTGCTAGTATAAAGGCCTGCCCGATTATATCCTCTGGCATATCAAATATGTTTGTGAAGTGTTTAATGGGAGCTATAAGTACATGCCCTACACTGACAGGAAATTTGTCTAGGAAAGCTATGAGCAGATCATCCTTGTATATTATGAAGGCCTCCTCTTCTCCCCTAGCTATAGCGCAGAACACGCAGTCCCTCATAAGCCAAGATGGAATAGCATGAGCTGTTATTAAGGTTAGTTGAGGTTAGGCTTCAGGATGCTAGACTTTTTAACAAGCCCTATGGTATAGATGATGAGTCTAGTGGAGCCCCTGGTACCAATCATCACCGAAATGCTTGGAGAAGATGTAAAGGGAGTAGTGTTGTACGGGTCATCCACAGTCCCAGCAGACCATTCCCCTCTAAGCGACATTAACATAGCAGTACTCCTACGCAAAAAACCCTCCATTGAGACCATGGCCTCTCTTACTGACAGGCTTGGCCCCGACGTATCAGTGCTCTTCCTAACGATAGACGAGTTGAAAAGGTTAAGAGAGGAGGGCGAGTTCATAGCTCACGAGATTATTAGAGGAGGAAGGATACTCTACGCTGATGAAGAAGCAACTAGGGAGTTAGCGAAAACTCCACCAATTACGGAGCGTACAAAATCTTATCTACGGAGACATTCCACGGCTTGTCTCGGACTGTGTCTCGAGAACTATTTCAATGGACGGTTCAGCCTATCACTAAACTATGCGTTTAAGTCCCTTCGAAGTGCTTGTCGTCTGTTAGCAGTCGAGGACTCGCTTGTTATCCTTTCGGACGGCGAGATGCTCGGCTATCTTGAGAAGAAGGGAATGCAAGACATTATAGCTGTCTACCGGGAACTCCGTGACAGGAGGTTCAAGGGAGTGAGAAAAGGGGAACTTCTAAGCGTGCTCAATGTAGCCCTCAAGTCATCCATGAAGATCCTAGGCTTTGAACCCCTGGAAATTAATCAGGTGATTGAAACCATCGAGAAAGAGTTTCGATTTGTCTCAGACGTTAAGTTTCGATTAGAGAATGGTTCCCCAACCCTTCACGTCACAGGCTTAAACAACAAGGGCAGTAACCATGAAATACTCATCTCGCTTCGAAAATAGGGGTTAAGGGTTGACTGCTTCCAACGACGTTTCCAAGATAAAAAGCGAGATAAGGAGGCAGATATGGGAGAGGATGATACGCGAAAAGGTAGCCTTACCCCCTTTTCCAATAGAGGGACGTATACCTAATTTTAAGGGAGCTGATCGGGCTGCAAAGAGACTCGTTGAAGATAAACTTTTCCAAGAAGCGGAGGTTGTCTTCTGCAGCCCGGATTCACCTCAGAGGCATGTACGAGAAGCTGTACTTAGGAGCGGTAAAATACTGGTAATGGCTACACCACGTCTACGCGAGGGGTTTATCGTGCTTGACCCGCGCAAAATAGAGGAAAAAGTATTTCATGAAGCGGCAACAATCAAAGGCGCGTTTAAGTATGGGAGACTTGTCACTCTAGACCTACCAGTTATAGATTTGAAGGTTACGGGTAGCGTGGCTGTAAGCCGGGATGGCGGCAGAGTTGGTAAGGGAGGAGGGTTTAGCGACCTGGAATTTGCCATTCTCAAGACAATAGGCGTCATAGTCGATGAGACACCAGTCGTTACGACTGTACATGACCTGCAGCTCGTTGAGGCTATTCCCATGCTTAAACACGACGTCCCACTTGACGCTTTGTATACCCCTGAAAAGAAGATTTACACTACTAGAAAATTAAAGAAGCCCGAAGGTATTTACTGGGACCTCATCCCCATAAAAAAGTTTGAGGAAATCCCTCTGTTGAAGATTCTCAGGGATAAAAACTTAAACAGATGAAAAACCCAAATTGTTAAGGGTATGCGAATGGCTCTCAAAATTCTATTAACAAACGATGACGGTCCCTTCTCACCCGGCCTAGCGATTCTACGCGAAGCAGTTAAAGACCTGGGACAGGTCTTCACCGTTGTGCCTGAGACTCCCAAATCCGCCACGGGACTCGGTCTAACCCTCCACAAACCAGTACGCGTGAACAAGTTAAAGGTTGATCAGGAGCACATTTATCTGGTAAGTGGAACTCCCAGCGACGTTATCTACATAGCCATGAACGTTGTGACGGGTAAGCCTGACTTGGTGGTCTCAGGCGTAAACATAGGAGATAACTTGAGCGTCCAAGTCATCCTCTCATCGGGTACCCTGGGGGCTGTCCTACAAGCCTCCATAGAGGGGATACCTGGAGTGGCTTTTAGCGCATCCGTGGACTCCCCTGAGGAGTTGGAAGAACCTGAGTACAGAAAGTTTATAACGAGAACCTCACGGATAATACTGGAAAGCCTTCTCAAAACTGGTTTCCCAGAAGGAGTGGACGCCTTGAACGTAAATTTCCCACCTGTTATCACGAGTGAAGTAGTCGTTGCGCGTCCGGCAAGGAGAAGGTTCTCTACGGCCGTCGTGAAGAGGAGAGACCCCCAGGGAAGACCCTATTACTGGCTATACGGACAGCCCGTCGAGGTCGAGAAAGACACAGACGTCTACGCGGTGCTCGAGGACGGCAAGATCGCAATAACGCCGATATCGCTTGGTATGCTGTTCGAACACAAAGTTGAGACAATAGACACGTTTCTCAAGGAAATCAAAAACAGACTTGAAGGATGAAGGACATGAATAAGAACTTTCTAATCACAGGTAGACCCGGCATAGGGAAGACTACTTGTCTAAGGCGCGCCGCTGAAATCCTCTTGAGCAGAAACGTCGTAGTCGGGGGTATGTTAACGCTAGAGGTTAGGGAGGGTGGTATAAGGCAGGGCTTCCAAATCATTGACCTGATAAGTGGTAGAAAAGGAAAACTTGCCGACGTAAACCTAAACAAGGGGCCAAGGGTGGGAAAATATTGGGTAAACCTTCAGGACCTCGAGGAGATTGGTGTTACTGCGATTAGGAGAGCTCTCAGGGAGGCAAAAGTGGTGATAATTGATGAAATTGGACCAATGGAATTGTTTAGTGAAGCTTTCCGGGAGGCGGTGACAGCGGCACTAGATTCTCCAAAGCCTGTACTGGCATCCATCCATTTTAGAGCACGTGAGTCTACATTTGGCAGGATGATCCTAAGCAGACCTGACGTAGAGGTTGTCGAGCTAACAATATCTAACCGTGAGCAGGTCCCGGTTGAACTTGCAAGAAAAATAGCACAGCTGGTGGCAGCCTAGTACACGGCCTCAAAAATACTACGAACAATGCTTTCACTTACATCCAAAGGCGCGTTCGCTAGGTTTCTCTGATAGCGAAGCCCTTCTTTGACATAGTGTTCTAGCTGCTCCCGCGTAACTCCCAGATCCCGAAGCTTCAGAGGTGCTCCAACACTCGCCTTTAGTCTCTGTATTGCCTCTTCTAAACCGCCGGGCGGTCTAGCAACCCCCGTTTTGAGATAGAACGTTTCACTTTTTGCTGGGAGTATTCCTTCATAGAATCGGGCTGCTCCGGGTAGAATCATCGCGTTTGCAAGCCCGTGAGGTAGACCGAGCTCGACTGTGAGCGCATAGCCTAGACCATGACCCAGGTTCGTGCCACTATAGTTAATCGCTATCCCTGCTAACATGCTAGCATAGAATACCTTCTCTCTGCACTCAAAAAGACCAGTCACGGCACAGGGCAGGTACCTGAATATTATTCCTGCTGCCTCCAAGGCGAGGAGGTCGGAGTATGGATTGCTCCTGCGGCTAAAATAAGCTTCAATGGCGTGGCTCAGAGCGTCAAGACCTGTACTCGCGGACTGATCACGTGGGAGATAATTTAGAACCAGAGGGTCGAGAACTGCGTAGTCTGGATATATGCCATCACCGGAAACTGCTATTTTCATCTTGTTAGTCTCATCCACAAGAACAGAGTACTTAGTCACCTCGCTACCCGTACCGTGGGTCGTAGGAATTGCTATCAATGGAGTAAGCCTTTCATCGACCGTTTTTGGATACACATAATCCTCTATGCTGCCTCCGAGTGTGTAGACCACGTTTAAGGCTTTAGCAGCATCAATCACACTGCCACCCCCAAATGCTACTATCACGTCTGGCTGAACCTTACTCGCTACTTCCATGGCTTTTCTAATAGTCGTGTAAGTAGGGTTCGGTTCAACATCGCTGAAAAAGCTACACGTTAAGCCTGAATCTTCAAGTATTTGTCTAATCTTCGCGTCATAGCCGTATTTACGGGCGAAGGTCCGCCCCGTAATAACGAGGGCTTTTCTTCCGTGCTTAGAGGCGAGCTGCCCGATGGTTTCAATTGCCCCCCGCCGAAAAATTATCCTAGTGGGAAGCCACAAGTTAAAGGGAGTTGTCTCCGTCATCAATGTCATGTTGAAACCCTGAATGAAAAGTATTGTCCCAAACAGTATTTATGCGTTTGAGTGTGCAAGGTCCGGGTAGTACTCAGTCAGAACCCTTGTAATGTCTACTCTTGGTGTGAATGTCAAGACGGCATTTAGCCCAATATTCAGGAACCCTTCGCGATCCGACCTGAAGAGATCGAGGGCCTTCGCCAGCTTAACTTTAAGCTCCTCGTATTCACGCGAGTCAATCTCGGGGACGCGGGGATCCCTGGCAAAGTCTATAAGGTCTCGTATATCGTTTCCGAAGAGCCATCCATTCACCCCATCCTTTATCAGTTCGATGGCAGCACCGTCGCGTGAAGCTATCGATGCTGTAGCGTTTAGTGCAGCCTTCATGAAGCTGGTCCCACTGGCCTCGTATCCCGAGAACGGGGTGAATAGTAGGATGTCTCCGCCTGCAAGGATTGTTCTGGCCTTCTGCACATCGTAGTCGGGAAAGTATACTACATTCGGTCTACTCTTTTCTAGCTCTTTAAACTTTCTCATGTACCCGAGACCTTCCTTGTCCTCGGGGTGAGCCTTACCCCCAAGCAGGAAGAAGACATCTCTGTCCGCTTCCTCTATCAACTTCAAGGCAAAGTATGGGCGTTTATACTTGGTGATACGTCTCGCCCACACGACTATGGGGGTTTCAGGGTCTATACTCACGTGCTTACGCGAGCCGACGAGGCGCACAGCTTCTTCACGAATTTTTTTCTTGGCCTCCGCTAGAACACCGTTGTTCAGACCCCCGTTCAACAGATGGTCACGAATACTCGGATGCATCCATCTCTCAATGTCAACACCGTTAGTAACGAATCTGGCCTTGTCAATAAGGTGAGGTATTACCCTCCTCATAACATTAAAGTGCTTTGCTGAAACCATTATTAGCTCTCGAGACATTATGGCCCCCAGGGTTGTCAGAACAACCTTGTCCTCTATCATTTTGTATCCAAATTCTTGCTCAAAGTATTCTCTGGGAAATGACGGGTGTCCCCATGAGCCGGGCGTATGGATGATTAGTCTGAAGTATCCGGGAAGGTTGAGTACGAGGGGTAGCAGTGCAGTATATGCCTCTTGCAAGTCGATATACTTGACGTATTCAACTCCAACAACATTTTTTATATACTCGGCTGATGCACGGGCGAGGAAAACATATTTCAGGAATTTTTCTTTTGGGTCTCTCTCGATAAAGACTCTATCAACTATACTCTTGGCCCAGTCCGGTTCCACTGGCTCAAAGAATACCACTCTAGCACTGCCTTTGGTGTAGACCCATGTGGAAACGCCTACTCTTTCACCTTTAAGCGTTACTTCGAGCTCACAGCATCGTTGAAGTTTATCGAGAAAGCTCTTGGGTTGACCTTGCGGGACTGGCCTGGGGTTTCCGTCAGCGTCGAACTCATAGTCTACGTAGCCTCCACGATAGAGGAGCGAGAGGACGTGATAGTTTAATCCAAGACGTGAAGCTGCGTAAAACTTGTCCCCCTCTAGTACACCGAGTCCGCCGGCGTACGTGAATCCCTCATCGAGAGCTATTTCGGGTGTAATGCTTATTATGGCTTCAGCGGGCATTATGACTCAGAAGCGGTTATTTTGTGCATCATTAAATTCTTTTTTTAAATAATGTTTTAATAATTTCACGAAATTAGGATATAAAAAAGTGTGAGGAAGTTATTCAGTTTCGATCGTCATCTGACCTAAGATGTAATTTTTTATAATCGCCTCTGTTGTTATTTAAGTAGTAGCCCTTTATTATCCCGTTGTTTTGGGGAACTAGAAGAAGCCTTCCGCCATCCTCGAAGTGTAGCTCAATATAGCTTAAACTTTCGCCGAGAACTTCTGAGAGTTTTCTTGCAATGCTGACCATGGCGGCAGATGCTGCTGAGATCTTTAGATCTCCCTTATTACTCAGGGGAAGGCCCTCTTCATTCGTAAGGAATTCCTCATTCTCAAGTTTGAGCTTCCTGACGATGCCGATGCTCTCTGCTCCTCCAGCAAGTTGGTTTACCAAATTATTCATTCTCATCTTATTCATCACCGGATTATCTAACTCCAAGCCATTTATAAGTAATTTAGTTCAATGGGTTTCCTATGTCTAAACAGTTTCTAGGAGAAGTTTTATCTCGCTCATATCCTTAACCGTATAGTCCGGTTTCTCCCGGCCATTGTACTCATGGAAACCTGTGTATGCCACCGTCTTCATGCCCAAGTTTTTCGCCCCTATGATATCGGCTTCTTCGTCCCCGACGAAGATACTCTTTGTTGGGATTATACCGGTGTTGTAAACTATCCAGGAGTAGAACCTTGGATGTGGTTTCCTGTAGGCTATCTCATCGGAAAAAGCGAAAGCATCAAAGAGTGTTGATAGCCCTTTGTGCTTGAGAAGTTTTAGAGTATGCTCCCCACTAAAAGTGTTGGATGCTATTATAACCTTGTAGCCGAGACTCTTGGCATGAATGAGTAGCTCCGGTGCGCCAAGTGCCATGGTCATCGAGTTCAGGTATGGATACATGTATGCCTCGCTAAGCGATTTGAGTAATTCACGGTTGGGCTTGACGTTTAATTTATTCAGGAATATTATTATCTCTCCCTGGAGATCCACCTCGCGGAACGTGTTGTTCCTTATCTCATCGGCTAGGAGACGGGCTTCAATGTATGCCCGGTAGACATCTTCGACATCGAATTCATACCCGTTGCTAGCCAGGGCTTCGGCAACCTTTAGGGAGCGAAGCCTATGGTATTCCTCTATTGTAACCACTGGGTAGAATAGCGTTCCCCAGAAATCTATTAGGAGGCCTTTCTGCACTCTTCAAAGCACCTTTTGAGGTGTGAAAGGTCTAACTCGCAAATAACTACTGGAACTTTTAATTCAAAGTTTTGTAGCACGGCTGGATGAACCTCGCCGATAATCCCTAGCTCTCCGAGCTTTGAATAGATTTTCGCTGATCTTCCCTGAATGAGGCTTGGGTGTTCTAGGGGCTGGTAAGTCACTTCTACCCCGAATTGAGAAGCAAGTGTCTTCAGGACTGCCATCCCGTCGGTGAGTGTAACGCCCCTACCTGCGATAGCAAAGGCAAGGTGCCTCTCGTCCCTAGCTTTATTTTCGCGCATAGGGTCTGGTATTACCACGTCTCCCACCTCGAATATCCTTTGAGGGTATCCTGCGTGCTTGCTTGCCGAGAGAGTGGCGAGAAGCTGTGGAGAAATCCAGACACGTAGGGCGTGGAATGTTTCGTGCTTAGGGTTCTCGACCTCTATTATATCTCCTGCCGGGAGGTTCATCCTATCAAACATCAGCGCCTTGCTAGTCATGATGTAATTGTTTACCTCCACAAAACCCATCCCTATCATCCCTTCCCTGACAGCTCTCGAGAAAACTTCCAAGCCATCCTCACGTCCAGGGTGGAGTGGAGGCATGTAGCTCGGCTCGATTGTATCGAAACCATATGCCATTGCAACCTCTTCTGCTATGTCAACGGGGTGAAGGATGTCTACTCTGAAATATGGGTATTCTACCGAGAGTGTTGTAGGTGAAAGCGGTGATGCTTTCATCCTCATTCTTGCAAGGAGCTCGACCGTATTTTCTATATCAATATCAAGTCCGAGGAGCATCTGATTCAGAGCCGTGTCGTAGACTATCCTTTCAGGCTCCGTAATAGGAGTTGTCCTTAGATCTTCCCGGTAAATGTTACGCACAGCATGTATTGTACCTCCTCGCATGGCTACAGCGTAGGCGACAAGAGTGATGATACGCTTCCCAGCCTCGGGGTCCGTGCTTGTAACATCGATGAGTATGTCCTTTGAGTTCTCTGTTAGTCTATAGTCCTCACTATTTGTGATTGGCGGGAAGCTAACAACTTGACCCCTCGCGTCAACTATAAGCGGAACCTCCTCCTGGCCCTCTAGAAGGTGCCTGTACGCTATACCCTTGGGGTGGGTCTTTAGAACCTCTCTTGGAGTCATCTCTATAGTGAAGCCGAGCGGTTTGAACTTAACAGCGTCTGGTTTAACAGACGAATATTTTACAGGAAACTCGACGCCAGTTAGGTCATAAAGCCCTATGGAGACCTTTCGCCTGTCTCTACCGTATGTCAGGTGTATCTTCTCCTGAAGCTGCATAAGCTGCCGAATACTTTCGTCGTCTAGACTAACACCCTTCACGACTGCAAAGTAAGCATAGGGACGGTAAGATGGCCCGTTAATATGGGCCTCGTAAGTATGGTCGCTGATTGACACTTTAGGGAGCCCTTTCTCTAACCCTAGGAGTCCTTTCACGTAGATCGAGAGAAGCTCTGCGGAGTACAAGTCTGGCCTGTCATGGGTAGCCTCAAAGGATATAGTGTCTCCCGCTATGTCTTCGACCTCGCATTTTAAGCGGGGTAGTATGTTCCTCAGCTCGCTTTCTGAGAGGCTTACACCAACTAAGCGTTCCAGATCCCAAAGTTTGACCTCAACTACTGGCATACACTCACCTCAGAAGGCTTGTGGGGAGGGGTCTAGGCGCCCGCCGAATAAAGTCTAGATCCTGGGTGAAGAGGAGGCGTATATCATCGATTCCTAAAACAGTCATAGCTATCCTGTCAATACCTATACCCCAGGCGGCAACGTTTACCCCTTTTACGCCTAGAGCTGCAAGCATCTCGGGTCTAAACATACCCCCTGGAAAAACCTCTATCCAGCCCAGCTTCTCGTGTTTTATAAAGCCTTCAACGCTTGGCTCAGTGAAGGGGAAATAGGCCGGCTTCACCTTGACCTCGCCTAGACCCAACCTTCTGGCCATCTCGTTGAAGAATCCGAGTAGGTTTCGGAAGGTCACTTTTCTACCAACGATAATTCCTTCGAGCTGGTAGAACTCCATGCTGTGCTTTGCATCGAGGTTCTCAGGCCTGAACACTCTGTCGAGCGAGAAACACATATACTCGCCAGCCCCCCTCTGGTACAAGGTTCTCGCCGAGACGGCTGTCGTCTGCGTCCGGAGTATAAGCCTTGCAGCCCTGAGCGGATCCCACTTGTAGCCCCAACCCTTAGAGCCTGTCCCGCCCCCGTTTTCGTGGGCGCTTGCGATCCTCTTTAAGAGTTCTAGGTCGCGGATCTCGCCTAGCATGTTACCTTTCACGAAGTACGTGTCGTGTATCTCGCGGGCCGGGTGGTCTTGAGCCTGGAACAACGCATCAAAGTTCCAAAGTTCTAGCTCGACATGAGGCCCCTTCATCTCCTCGAAGCCCATTTCAACAAGTATCTCTCTAAGCCAGTCTAGGAATTCGAGATATGGGTGTTTGCGCCCAGCCGGAATACTTGGAGGCTCGGCTTTAAGGTCGAAGGGCTTAAAGACGGCGTATCTCCAGCTACCACTCTCCAGTATCTCTGGAGTAAGCTCGGTGATGACGGGAGCTTCCGCCAGGAGCCCTTTGCTTAATAGCATTGAAAGTGTCCCTGTTGCTCTGAGCCTCAGCTTGGTCCTTTTCCTGAGCTCGACTAAGCCCCTCCTCCTCAACGTGTTTAGGAGTTGTTGCTCAGGGAGCTGTCCTCGAGCTATGAGTTCCAAAGCGCTCTTATTCCTCTCGACGAGCTCATGCGCGTTAGGCTCTACAAGCTTTAGAAGCCCAGACTCCACGATCAACGCTTTCCCAGCTGCCAACTGGGCTATGCCGATCTCTATTTCCTCAGGCTTAAAACCCTTCTCGACGCCCTTTCGTGTTAACTCTTCCCTACTTATAGAACCTAGAGAGGAGAGAAGGCTGAGAACGTTTTCCTCGGGAAGGCCTGATTTTAGACACCTTTCTCCCTCTTTTGTAAGCACGTAGACGGGTACTTCTACTCTCTCAACCTCGAGTAGTCCTTTCGACTTTAACTCCTCTATGTCCCGCATGAGGTCTTCGCGCTTAACGTTAAGCCGCGACGCAAGCTCGTCGACGTCGAGCTCTGACTCTTGAATTGCCATCAGGATTCTCATTTGACGTGGAGAAACGTAGGTTTTCGTCAAAATTGGCGAGTCATGGTCACCATTAACGCTCATACCTCCCTCCCTATTAAGATTTTCGAGACTGGCTTGCATACTTAAGTTTAGAACTATTTATATTGTTTAACATCCTCTTTTCATAGGGGTGCACTTGATTAATCCTTACGAGATACGAAAGGACTTCCCCATATTTAGCAGGAAGGTACACGGCAAGAGCCTAATTTACTTCGACAACGCGGCGACAAGCCAGAGACCCATACAGGTCCTTGAAGCTATAGAGAACTTTTATAGGAACCAGAATGCGAATATTGGACGGAGTGTACACGAGCTCGCTCTATCCGCCACTGAAACCTACGAGGCGTCCAGAAAGATTGTGGCGACCTTCCTTGGGGCTAAGCCTGACGAGCTAGTATTTACAAAGAATACAACGGAGAGCATTAACATGGCAGCTTACTCTCTGCTTGTCTCGGGTATTATCGACAGAGGGAGTGAAATCATGATCACGAGGATGGAGCATCACAGCAATCTTCTCCCCTGGGTTACCGTTGCTAAACTGGCCAAGGCCGAGCTACGGGTTGTAGAGGTCTCGGATAACGGTAGGCTATCCATGGATGACTTCTATAGAAAGTTGAGCGATAAAACTCGCGTCGTCGCAGTCACGCATGCTAGTAATGTTACAGGAGTCGTCAACCCGGTACGCGAGATCTGTGAGGAGGCTCACAAGCACGGTGCACTTTGCCTTGTGGATGGGGCTCAAAGCGTCCCGCACATGAAGGTTGACGTTAACACCATGAAGGCAGACTTTCTAGCTTTTTCCGGGCATAAAATGCTTGGTCCCATGGGAATAGGTGGACTTTTCATTAGGAGAGAGTTGGGAGAGAGGCTTGACCCGCCTTTTCCAGGGGGAGGAGCTATATCGCTTGTGGGATGCGAGGTAGACAGGTGTACGGCGGAGTGGCTTAGCATGCCTCACAAGTTCGAAGCTGGGACGCCAAACGTTGCCGGAGCACTAGGCTTGTCTGTAGCCGTGGAATATCTCGAAAAAATAGGGCTTGAGAATATTGAGGCTCATGAGAAAAGGCTTCTAGAGAAAGGCATGGAAATTCTCTCTGGGTTAGGTGTCAAACTCTATGGCCCTGAAGAGACAAGGGAAAGGATAGGTGTTTTAAGCTTTAACATAGAGGGCATGACACCGCATGAGGTGGCTCAGCTACTTGACAGTGAAGGTATAGCTGTAAGAAGCGGTCATCACTGTGCGCTCCCCCTCGTTAAAAGGCTTGGCGCCCCGATGGGTACGGTTAGAGCTAGCTTCTACCTTTACAACACTCTGGAAGAACTGGAAACTTTCGGCGAAGTATTAAGGAAGATAAAGATCCTCGCAAGCTAGAGCCTAGACGGCGTCCTGAATGTACTCTTCCCCCTCCCTTAAAGCGTTTTCAGCGCGATACAACTCTCTTGCAAGGTACGCGGCATGTCTGGGGAGTAAAGCATCAAGGTTGATCTTTTCTAAAAGCTCCTTGGCGCTCTTTCCACGGAAGGAGGTGACAAGGGCGCCCGTCTGATCCCTATGCTCTAGTAGTATTAGGCCGTCCTCAACCCGTATTATGAAGTTGCCCTTAGGGTCTGGTACGAAAGCCGTGAAACTCTTCCTCTCGTTCTCCACCAGCTCCTTTACCCTTGCCCAATCATGCTCATAGAGGTGCAGGGAGCCACTGATAACTGTTAAAAAACCAGGGCGAACATTATTCCCAGTCTTATCTGAAAGCTGCCTCGAAATCTCTTCCATCAGGCGTAGAAGACCATAAGTGTTTACTGGCCAGCCTGCGTAGGCATCGTGACTTCGGAAATAAGCGAGCTGGTTGTACCTGTATCCCGACAGGTCACCCTGCACTATTATAAGGCATGGCGGGTCTTTGCTCTTAGGGTCTATTTCGAAATCCCAGGTTAAGGCTACTGCCCTCCTAGTGCTGGGGTTTGAGGCAAGCTTTGAGACGAGGGTGGCTATTTGATCCCCGGCAACCCTGTGCCTGCGAAGCCTGTCACCATACGAGTAGCTTGCACCGGAAACGCCTTCTAGGAGTGCCTCCACGTGTCTCTCGAGCTCTTCACGAGAGAAATATCGCTGTAGTTTGTGAGAAGTCTTTAAGGCTTCTTCCGCGTATAATACAATCGTAGAGCCAAGCAGTTGTTTCTGCATCTCCCCGTACTCGGTGCCTTTTAGGTATCCCCATGTGAGTACGGCATCGACAAGCTTAGCCCATGCTCTTACAAGGTTATCCTCGACGATGTGTAAACCGGATATTTGGCTAGGCCACGAGGTTGACCGTACTTCTACAAGTTCAATGTTAACTATATCCCTGTAGATCCCGGGAGCGAATTCCCGATTGATGACCAGTGCTATTGATTGGTAAGCCCCCTTGCTGAATTCTTCTCGTAAATCTATGACCTTAACTGTTCCAAGTATTGGTTTGAGCTTCTCTAAGGGCCACATTAGCCTGAGTCCTTCAGGGACTGACCCCTGAAACAGCTCTATCAAGGCTTTCCCGCTTCCAGAGAGATCTGCGCCGAAGACCACGAGAGTGTTTATTTCAGGATGCTTCGAGAGTGTATATAGCAAGTGGTTTATCCCGTACATCGTGTAGAGCGTTCCTACGATGTTTACTTTGGCGTCTACTTCTAGCCTTTTGAGAAGATCCAGGACAAACTCCTTCTTGGTCCACAGTGTGACGATGCTAACGTTTGACTTCGGGTTCAGTACGACAACATCAGGCATTAGACGCCCACTGATTATAAGATGGAAGCGAAGGAATAAAAAGGGAATGTTGAAAAAAGTGAAAGTCTTTTCAAACACTGCTCAAGTAGGATTGAGGAAGCAATAAAGATAATAACGTCTGAGGAGAATATCGCTCGGTGATCATTCTGCAACGCAGGGTTAACGATAAGAAGTTTTTCAAAAAGATCGGGGCAGAGCTACCCGTGCTAGGTCTGGGTACCTGGGGTATTGGCGGTGGATTCTGGACCCCTGATAACTCACAGGATGATATATGGGTTGACGCCTTGAGGTATGGCCTGGAGCTGGGTGCAACTCTAATTGACACTGCTGAGATGTATGGAGGTGGACACTCAGAGGAAATCGTGGGTAAGGCTATAAAGGGGTTCGAGCGCGAGGAGATTTTCATCGTGTCAAAGGTGTGGCACACGCATGCAAGCCGTGATGATGTTATAAAGGCCGCTCAAGGCAGTGTTAAGAGGCTTGGGACATACATGGACTTATACCTGATTCACTGGCCTCCAGAGAACGTTAAGCTTTGTGAGACGATGAGGGGGCTCGAGGAGACTGTTAAAAGAGGGTACACCAGGTTTATCGGTGTGAGCAACTTTAGCGTAGAACTCTTGGAGGAGGCTAGGAGCTGCCTGAGCACGAATGATGTCGCTGCGATAGAGAACAAGTTCAGCCTTCTCGACAGGCGAGACGAGAATACTGTTATTCCCTATGCTGAACGCGAGGGCATGCTTTACCTGGCTTATACCCCCCTTGAGAAAGGCCAGCTGGCAAAGGACTCTTTCCTTGCAAGTATTGGGTCAAAGTACGGGAAAACCGCAGTGCAAGTGGCTCTCAACTGGCTGATAATGTTTAACCCTGTGGTTCCAATTCCCAAGGCAGCGGACAAAAGACACGTTGAGGAAAACGTCGGTGCTATGGGTTGGAGGCTGAGCATTGAGGACTGGAGACTCATCTCTGAAAAATATAAGAGAGTGATTGCTTGAAGATGGTGCGAGTATATAGAAACGAAGATGTGAGGAGAATAATAGCTTTTATCCCTAAGGGTCACAGACACGTTAGGATTCTCCTGGAATTCGTCGATGGAGCTGTTGTAATCCAGGAGGCGACAGCGGCGGCGATAGTCAGGGCTTACATGAATGTTGTGACGCATCCTTTTAAGAGGGCTGTGGAGCTGGTATCCCAAAGAGTTAGTGGGCAAAAGGAGGGATACGCTGATTATCAGTTATTGGAGACTGGTAGAAGCGAGGAGGAGATTTTCTCTCAGCTTGAGTCGATATTAGAGCCCAATAAAAGCTAGCCCTCTTAAAGGCAAGTTATTTGCGGTAACGCCGCTCAAGGAGCACTTCGGCTAGCTTTGCAGGGTTAAGCTCTTTTACGCCGAGCTCCTTAGCAATTCTTTGAAGCTGCGTAAGCATAAAGCCGTGTTGCTCAAGAAAATCCGTATCTGTGAGCACTTCGAGGGCTTCGCCATCTCGGATGATTTTTCCTTTCTCAAGGACGATAATCCTACTCGCATATCTCCCGAGGAGGTCCAAATCATGAGTTATAACGATGATTGTTTTCCCTGTTGCGTTTAAGACCCTAAGGGTTTCAAAAAGCATGAGGCTTCTACCGTAATCTAGGCCTGTGGTTGGCTCATCCAATATTATTGCTTGAGACCCCATAACGAGAACACTTGCTATTGCTAGTCTGTGTTTCTGTCCAAAGCTTAGTGTATGGGGAGGGGTGTTTAGAGGTTTGTCGAGGTCGACGGCCCTTAGAGCTTCACGAACCCGCGGTTCTATGTCTCTTTCAGCGAATCCAAGATTTCTAAGGGCAAAAGCAACTTCATCCTTTATGGTATGAGAAAATATCATCATATCAGGGTTCTGGAACACATATGCCACCGTCCTTGCAGCCTCAGATGCTGGAAGCTTTCTAGAATCCACGCCATTTATTATGACACGCCCCTTCGTGGGCTTAAGTAGCGATGCCGCTAGCTTTGCTAGGGTTGTTTTCCCTGAGCCACTGTGTCCTATTATGCCTATAAATTCACCCTGCGTTATCTCGAGGGAAATACCTTGAAGGGCCCTTACCCCCGTGGGATAAACAAACTCTACCTCTTCAAACCTTATCATACCCTTCACCAGCTGTGCTCCTTGAAGTCTTCAAGGCGGACGGGAATTTTCAACTTGACACCTTTCTTTATGAGCTGGTAGGCGATCTCCGTTACACCTGGTGGCCTAACGCCTAGCTTGGTCACCAAATCCATTTGCGAGAAGACTTCCTGCGGGGTGCCTCCTAGGAGAATCTTGCCCTCATCCATGAGATAAATTTTATCGGCAACATTGACGGCCCACTCGACCCTGTGTTCTGCTACGATAATTGTCAAGCCGTACTCCTCTTTTAGCCTCGAGATGGCTGATAGAACCATCTGTGTGCCCAAGTGATCAAGCATGGAGGTAGGCTCATCTAGGAGGAGTATTTTGGGCTTCATGGTTAATACGCTTGCTATTGCCAGGAGCTGCTTCTCGCCACCCGAGAGGGTTTGAGGATCCTTTTGCTCATACCCTCTGAGCCCAAGCGCATCAAGCGCCCACTCAACGCGAGCGAGAACCTCATCTTTAGAGAGGCCAAGATTTTCGGGCGCCATGGCTAGCTCCTCGAATACCGAACGAGTAATTATCTGGATCTCGGGGTTCTGGTAGACGATGCCCACCTTGCCTGTCAAAGCCTTGTAGCCCTGCTTAACGGGGTCTACTCCGTCGACGAAGACCTCGCCCTTGACGTGCCCTGGAATCACTCCTGGGAGGAGCCCTGAGATAATGTTGAGCAGCGTGCTTTTCCCGCAGCCACTGGGACCCATCAATACGACAGTTTCTCCCTTTGATATCTCTAAAGAGACGTTCTCTATAATCCATTTATCCGAAGTAATATACTTAGCGTACACCTCTCTTAACCTTACAACTGTATCAGACCCATACCCCAAGCCGTTATCACCCCGTAAAATACTAGGGAAACTAAGATGAATATAGTGTCCGAACTCTTCCAATTCGATTCCAATACATATGTTCTTTTACCGTATCCTACAGCTCTAGTAGCTAGGACAAGGCTTAGATCCCACACGTCAGTCAGCATCTTGGAGAAAAGAGGAACAATGATAGGGATGTGCTTCCTGATTCTTTCCACCAAGCTGCCTTTGTCCAATGACAATCCCCTCGCTCTTTGCGCGTCTATTACGTCGCCTGCCACTCTCACCATTGAGGGCAGTAGACTTAATGCTATAACAAAGGTTAACGCTAGTTTATGGGGAACCTTGATCTTCTCGAGAGTCCACATTAAATGGTAGGGCTTAGTGGACGCGAAAAATACTACAAATGCGATTATCGGATTGACTATGAGGAAAAACTTGCCCAAAGCTACTAAGAGGCCAACATCGGTAACTCGGAGCCAGCCCAATTCGAGCAACACAGTTCCCTGCGAGCTATAAATGCCGGCCCATATAATAGTGGAGACAAGGAAGAATATTAAAGAGTTGAAGATCAAGAGGAGGGCAACCCCTGTACCTAGTCCTGAAAGTGATAAGGCCATGAGTGTGGAGATGAAGACAGGTATTCCCTTTAAACCGTTAAACTGTGTAGCTATCGAGGCCGCAAGCACCAGTATCGACCATATAAGCTTTGACCGCGGGTCGAGGCCGTGCATGAATGATTTTCTTTCAATGTAAAGGCCAGTAAACATGAGTAAGACACCAAGGGTTTAACAGAGTAATGTTGAAAAAATTATAAAATTATCGTTTTTATGCTAGGTTTTTCACCCTATCCTTCCAGTACAAGCCTCTCCCTTTAACATAAGGGAATAGTAGAGCGCCTAGAATCGGCGAGAGAATCGCGTTAACCACTATGTTGTTGCTGAGAATGCTGGGGGCAATAATTCCCCAGATTACGAAGAGGGGTAGTCCTACGACGGCTTGCATAGCGTCAAGCCACCAGCATATGTATACTGCGCTGACGAGAGCCTGAACAATTACTCCCCAGATGTAAAAGTCGGCTAGGGATACGGCCGACTTGAAAGTCTGGTCACGTACAAATTTGTAAGGAATGTAAGCTATAAGGAAGTTGCCCACGAAGCCTCCTATGGATCCCACGCCAAAGTAACCGGCAAGAACGTCAGCGATTAGGTTGCCGAAGGCTACCCCGAGTGCCCCTGGAATACCGAAGAACATGCCGAAGAGGGGTGCTAGTGAGTTGGCGGGTCTTATCCATGTAAAGCCCGGCACTATGGTTATAGGGGCTGTAGCTGCTAGGAGACCTCCATAGACTGCTGCGCTAAGAGCTGCTAAGGCTACGTCCAGCACGCCCCAGTTGCTTACGCCTTGACCTGTCTTTTTAAGGCCGCTAAGAGTGATTGTGTATCCGGCTAGCTCGACTAGGAAGACCAGAGTTCCTATAACCCACACAACCGCGCCTATGTAGAAGATTATGTTGGTGAACTGGGTGAAGAAACGTGAGAGGGGGAATACACTCCATGGATCCTGGGGGTTAACAGTGTAGGCTTGATAGAATTCATAAAGTATGGCAGCCGCGATCAGAAGACCTATTATTAAAATTAAGTAACTGTAAAGTTTGCTATTTGAGCTTTGTGCGCTCATATCAAGTTATATTAATTAGTCTTTGTACTTAAATATATTTTCCTGAGGAGAATTTGCATAACGGTGTGTATGCTGGAACCCTCGCCCTTCAGGGCGGGGAGGAGGTCAGAGGGTGTACCGTACAAGCTTGTTAAGAACGTCCGTTCTTGTCACTATTCCTACAGGTCTCTCTAATTCATCCACCACGACTGCTCTTCCCGTTTTTCTCGAGGCAAGAATTTTCATGAGATCCATTATGTCAGCCCCAGTTCCCACCCTTGGAACGTTCGTCTCCATGAAGTCTTCCACCTTTCCTTTATAATCACGCCTGAGATAAGCCTTGACGACATGCGATGCACTTATAATTCCGCAGAGCTTCCCGTCATCGTCAACGACCGGTATGGCTCTAATGTCATTAGAGAGTAAAAGATCCCCTACAGCAGTAAGGTCTACACTTCTCTTGACGACCACAGGGCTAGGCGTCATCACCTCGCCTGCAGTGGCTTTGGGCACCGCTATAAGGGAGTTAACCTCTATTAGTATCTCGTGTCGCTTGTAATCCACTTTCAAAACATATCCATCAATTATTAGTCTGGTTCTGGGCGTAGGGCCGAGTTTGACGTGAGCGCCCTCCCTCAACTGGTTTATGCTGCCAAACACCTTGAGAACAGCCTTAACTCCAGCGGGATCCGCTAGTCCAAGGATGTCGAGCTCTAGGGCATAGATTCGCGAGGGATGAGAGTCAATAACTATTGGTGTAGGCTCAATCAAATTCTCCAAGTATTGGGGGGACCTTGCTATTTCAATACCCTTAACCGTTGGGAGATAACCTCCACCCGGTCCCGTCCTAGCTTCAATGAGTCCCATCGCTTTAAGAGCTAATATAGAGTTTCTTACAGTTCCCTCACTCTTCCCAAGGTGCGTAGCTATCTCACTACTCGTAACGGGACGTTGAAGAGAGTCAAATAGTGTGACCACCGCAACTAGTAGCTCGTAAAGAGTACTCGAAAGAGACATATTTAGTGTTATTATTATAAGGTATTAATCTTTAACTCGTCGAATAAAGCTTCGTCATTTACTTAAAAATTAAAGCGGTTACCCTTTCACTGTTAACTCAGGAGATCAAAGGTAAACTTTACCCGGTTAAAAAATGCTCAACAAGCTTCATAGCGTCTCTAAAGCTTAATTAGTACGTGCAGAGACCCCTCTCCTCCAATCACACAAGCCTAGGGTTTCTTCGTCTCCTGCACCCTGTCAAGGAGATACCTCTCAGAGGAGATTCGGGTGTGCTTAGAGCAATGTACATCTACCTTATGATCACACATCCTTTGCCCTCCATGCATACGTGTTCATCCATCAGCTTTTCAAGGGTCTGGAGCTTTACTCCTTTTCCTACACTATACGTGTAGTATTGGAGGAGGACGGTACTATATCCCGGATAGGATTTATGTTTTCATAATTATATGGGAGGCGTAGGGTTTTAATATGAGTGATAGGTTTGTGAGGATCCTAAAGAAAGATGCCTCTTATTCCTCGAGGAGGCCATCGATCCTGGCTGAGAGTTCTTCTAGCTCTCTGAGCATCGCGTC